>SVNR01000056.1 GCA_015066815.1 Ruminococcus sp. | reverse complement strand
TGCATGAAGACCTGCCGCACGTCTGACATTCATGGCGTCATATATTACAACAGCTGAAAAAACAAAGGCTACACCAAACAAAGCCGAATCAGTACCTTCCAGTCTTCCTGTGGTTATCAAGGTGCCCAGAACCATAGCTGTATGTGAGCTTGGCATTCCTCCGGCTCCGACAAACCTTTCAAGCACAAGCTTATCGCTCTTGACTGCATGAAGAAGTGTTTTTATAATCTGTGCAGCAAGCCAGCTCAATATCCCGCTTGTTAATACAGGATTATTCATTTTTTTACATCCTTTCATGATCAGTAATATGCAGACTTTTCAGGATTTTTTCCTGTTAATGTATGCATTTTTTAACATGCAGGCTTTTATTTTCTTCTGTCCAAAAGCTCTGCTGTCAACGCCATGAGAAAATCACTTCCGGAAAAATCATCAAGTATCCCGAGTGCCTCTTTTGTTAATTTGTCTGCTTCATTTCTGGCTTTTTCTACACCCATGACTTTTACAAAGGTAGTTTTATTCTTTTTATCGTCACTTCCGACCATTTTACCAAGTTCTTCTGTGGTTGAAGTTACATCGAGAATATCATCTATTATCTGAAACGCAAGACCGAGCTTTGACGCATATCTGTCTGCTTTATCAATCAAAGCTTCATCTGCCCCTGCTGCGATACATCCCATACGGCACGCCGCTCTGATAAGAGCGCCTGTCTTAAGAGAATACATATAACGCAGATTTTTTTCGTCAACGTCATTTCTTGATTCGTTATCTATATCAATTACCTGTCCGCCGATCATTCCATTGACTGCTGTTGCAGAAGCCAATTCGGAAATAAGTCTTATTCTGGTTTTTTCATCAAGCTCAGAAGCATCAGCAATTATCTGAAACGGTAAAACCGCAAGTGCATCACCTGCAAGTATTGCCATAGCCTCTGTGTACGCCTTATGACAAGAAGGCTTTCCTCTTCTGAAATCATCGTCGTCCATAGCAGGAAGATCATCATGAATAAGCGAAAACGTATGGATCATCTCAATAGCAGCTGCAGGAGCCGCAGCAGAAGCTGCTTTTCCTCCGCACAATCTGCAGAACTCCATAACAAGCACAGGACGGATACGTTTTCCGCCTGCTTCAAGTGAATATCTCATTGCCTCTGTAAGCATATTCTGAGCTTTATTATCAACTTTAGCATTTGTATAATGTTTTAAATTATTCTCTATAGTCGTAACATAGTCGGACATAATATCATCAAATATCTTTTCCACTATCTTCACCACCTGATGTAATTTTTAATTTTGCATTTTCAAGCTCCTCACGGCATTCAAGCGAAAGCTTCATACCTTCACCATACAGATTGACCATTTCATCAAGAGGAAGCTTTCCATCCTCAAGAACAGACAGAATCTGCTCCAATCTTTCTATCTTGGTTTCAAAAGACATTTTTAATCATTCTCCGTTTTTGTTACAGATACATGAGCCGATCCGTCAGCAAGCCTGATTCTCACTGTATCTCCTGACTTAAGCTCTGATATACTCTGTACAATTTTGTTTTCATTGTTATATACTACTGAATATCCTCGTTTCAGAACTCCCAAAGGATTCATCGCATCAAGCCTGGAAATTTTTTCTGAAAGATCAGCTTCTTTTTTACTGATATAGTTTTTGTAAAGATGCTCCAGTCTTTCTTTCTTCAGCTCTGTTTCCGAAATATTCTTTAAAATAATATTCTGAGGTGATAACTGCTGAAGTCTGGACGATAACAAAGAGTTTTTCTCATCAAGTCTTCGCACATAAATTTCAAAAGAGCTTTTCATTCTCGTACGTACAGAATCAAGCCCTCTCTTTACATCCTCAAGCATCGGTGCGGCAAGCTCAGCTGCCGCCGAAGGAGTAGGTGCACGCAGATCAGAAACAAAGTCAGCAATAGTAAAATCCGTTTCATGCCCTACTGCACTTATAACAGGTACGGTCAGATGATATATGTAGTACGCAAGCTGTCTGTCGTTAAACGCTGCCAGATCTTCATAAGCTCCTCCGCCTCTGCCTATTATGACAACGTCGCAGTCATCACACTCCGCTCTGCTTAACGCCGAACACAATGACGCCGGTGCTTCATCTCCCTGCACAAGCGAATCATAAACGCAAAGCTCTGCTACAGGATAACGGCGTGACAGTATATTGATGATATCCTGAAGCGCCGCACCGTTTTTTGATGTAACTACTCCGATTTTTTTCGGAAACCGTGGTATTGTGAGCTTATGAGCAGGATCAAACAACCCTTCAGCCTCAAGCTCTTTTTTAAGCTTTTCAAACTCAAACTGCTGATTTCCTTTTCCGTCAGGAATCATGTCGCTTACATACAGCTGATATACCCCGTCTCTTTCAAAAACAGAAACTGAACCCATCGCCACAACGCTCATGCCGTTTTCGGGGCGAAACTTCAGATACGGGATATTGCTTTTGAACATAACGGCTTTTATAAGGCTTTCATTGTCCTTAAGCGTAAAATAAAAATGTCCTGAAGCCCTGAAGTTTGATATTTCTCCTTTGATAAAAACTCCTTTGAGCTTCTGATCTTCTTTTATTTTATATGATATATACCTGTTTATCTGAGATACCGTCAAAATATTCACAACTTTTTCTCTCCTGATTTTAGGTATGCATAAACAGCAAGACCGGCAGCATTATCACAAGAAAACTCCGGTTTTGCAAAATACGCTTCATACTTGTTTTTAAGTTTTTCTTGTATAATACTGTTTGACATAACACCGCCTGCATATATAACAGGTATTTTTCCGTACTTGTCAAGCGCAGATACAGTCATGGCGTTTACTGTTTCATATATATACATCAAACAGAACAGCGCTATATCCTCGTAGGGCACACCGTCTGATTTCATTTTCATGCATTTGTTTTCAAGCCCGGAAAGTGAACAGTCTGTTCCTCTTATAACAGGCTTTATTTTGTAGGACGCTGTACTCTTAAGCGCAAGCTCTTCAAGAGCCGGACCACATGGAAAGTTAAGACCAAGCATAAGCCCTATTCTGTCTACCGCCTGACCTGCTTTCAGATCCAGCGAGGTACCTGCCTGTGATATATCGATTATTTTATCCTTATCAGGACGGCAGATAAGACAATCTGTTGTTCCGCCGCTTACATGAAAAGCAAGAAAGGTCTGATCAATAAGCATAAGCTTTCCTGCTGAAAAAAGCGCCGCCAGAATATGTCCCGCCTGATGAGACGTAGCGTACATACAAGTCCCGGTGATTGCTGACAGTGAACGTGCAAGTCCTTCACCGCAAAGAAAACATGGCATATATGAGCCATCGATAAGTCTTGGCTTTACAGAAACACCTATTCCGGAAAGTTCAGACTGTGAACCCAGAGCTTCAACAAGCTCCGGCAATTGTCTTGTATGATGAAAAACCGCGTCACTCTGTCTGAGTCCGCGTACTCCGTCAGCAACAGGAAGCAGACGTTTTTTCTGCTTCATATCGCCGCTTGTACTGTCATACAAAGCAACTGATGTTGTATAGTTGCTTGTATCAATACCAAGATACAATGACATTATTCGTTTTCTCCGCTAAGGCTTCTTGTATATGAACCGAGTATACCGTTTATAAAAGAAACGTCTTCTTTGTAAGAATAATTCTGAGCAAGAAGGACAGCTTCATGAACAGCCGCATTTGCAGGAATCTTGTCATTATAGAGAATCTCATAGAAAGCTATTCTGAGTATAGCAATGTTTATTTTCGCAATTCGTGAGAAAACTCTCCTTTTGCTGTATTGAGAAATCATACCATCAAGCTCGTCTGATTTTGCCAGAATATCTGTTACCATCTGTCTTACGTCATCATTTACCAGAATCTCGTCAATATCCTCTGCCATCTCAAAAAGCTCTTCAACAGGATCGTCTCTTAAAAGTGACTCATAAATTATTTTGAACACACTGTCTCTGATATCTCTTCTTGTCATTTTTTCTGCCATACTTTTAAAAACTCCTTTTATCTTTTATCAAAACTAATTCCTGATATAGTAACATTAACTCTTGATACTGTAATTCCTGCTGCGGATTGAATTTCTGTCTTTACCGATTCCTGGATTTTTTCTCCTATTACAGAAGCGTTGTATCCCTGTTTTATAATAACATCTGCATTTACTTCTACAACATCACCGTTTATTTTTACGCTTACAGGCTCGTCTTTAGTAAAAATTTTTTTTACTATGCCTGCACCTGTGCAGATTTTTTCAACACCCTTGACATCGTTAATAGCCGCTGTAGCGATTGAAACAACAACATCTTCCGAAACACGCGTTATGCCTGTATTTTCTTTTGACATAAATTCCCCTCCGTATTCTGATCTGCGAAATACCTTTATTGTACTCCGATAAAAAATAATGGTCACGCTCCGATGAAATCAACGGAGTATGACCACAGAAATCTCCTATGAAATCAATCCTCTATATTATAACATTTTTTTTGAGTTTATACAACTATTTTACTTCGAAAATTCTTATATTTTGAGCTGAAATCTTTGACTCACTCAGTATAAGGTCCTTTATTGCTGCAGCCTGCGCTACATCAAGTCCCTCGGACTGAACAACTACTTTAGCGTCGTTTTCGTCAAGATATACCAGACAATCATTATAACCCTGAGCTTTTATCAGGGATTCCATCTTGTTTTCAAGATCTGTCATATGTGAAAGCTCTACAGCTGCAAGAGCGTTTACAACAGCCTCTTCCTCACTTATGTCTCCTCCGCCCATAACGCTCTGAAGTGTTTCAACCATTTCATCACGGCTTGCAGCCTTGTCTATTCTTGCCTGTGCAAAATAATCAGCTGCACTTACATTGCTGAGGTCCATAAGGTCACTTTCACCTGCATTTACAAACCTTGTCTCTCCGTACTCCTCTGATTCATTGGTGTTGTTTACCATGAGCTTTTCTGACGGATCGGATATGACGTAGTTTACATATACCGCTATTCCGAGTATCATGGTGAGACATGCCATTATAATCTGCTTCTTTCCTATAATCAATATCGGTTTCTTCATAAGCTTATCCTCCTGAAAAAAATCTTTTCCTTATTTTCCTGATTGCGCAACACATATTCTGTTTACGGGGACATTCAATGAAACGGAAACTGCTTCAAACACTTTTTCCCTTACAACCGAATCTCCGCCGCCCTCACAAACAACAACCACTCCTGATATAGTCGGGTTTATTATTGTCTTTACCAAGGCATTTTTATCACCGTCCTTTTGTTCAAAAATATACTTCTGTTCAATCTGACTGTTGCTGCTTTCTGAATCACTTGAAACACTTTCCTTGCTCTCAAGAGCATATATGTATTCTTCTGTACCTTCAACCGTCAGCATAACATTTACTTTTCCTACCCCCTCTATCTGACTCAGAATTTTTTCGACCTGCCTTTCTGTATATTCTGCATAATCCGAAGACTGATACGAGCTTATATCCGGAGCTGCATTATTTTCCTTGTCTACGAAAAGCTCCGGCAGGAGTATCAGCATCATTCCGACAAAGCCGAGTACAACAAGAACTTTGTAATTTCTTATACCGGAAAATTTGTTTTTCAACGCTCCGGTCACCTTTTTTATCATACTATCCATTGTTTTGCACCTCTTTTTTAAGGAATGATATATGCCTTTGTAAATTATTATGCACAGAACAGATGGTTTAGTATAAAAGATATGCCATACAGAGAAAAAAATAAGAGCAGCTCATCATAAGCTGCTCTTTGTTGTTTGTTATTTATTTACGGATACAAATTCATTATAGGATATAATTACATTATTTCACCGGTTTGAACGCTGATGCTTCATTTTGCTGAGTTTTAATTTTCGTCAAGATATCTTTTTATATCAGCCTTGACTTTCTCGACGATTTTCCTTGAGCTTTTATTTGAATTAACATATTCTTCAAAAGCTTTATCTATGATAGAATTTACAGTTGAACATCCATATGAACTTACTTTACCTGTTTCAAGTATTTCTGACACCTTTTCAATGAAATCATCATCAAAACAACTATAATCATATCTCTCAGCATTCTTATTCTGATAATCTGCATTTTTTTGAAAAGAGGATTTTTTCAAAGGAAATCCGGAATAGTTTTCAACATAGCTACTCTGATGTTCTTCTTCCAATAATTTTTTTATAATATTCCATCCTTCATCTTTGTGTTCAGAATTCTCCATAATAAGCATACATCCGAGCAGATTAATGTGATAACTTCCATCCGGATAAGTCATTATTTTGTTTTCAGACAAAGTAAGAAAATCTCCTGCATCTCCAAAACTCAAACCGGACTTTATCTCATTCGTGTTATCATATTTTTTTTCAAAACAAGACTTGGCAATCTCAAACATAGAACAAAGTATTTTATCATCAGGCTCAAACGACATATTTTCGTAATCTATATTCTGATAGACATAATCACATATAAAATTTTCTATAATCTCCTGAGAGCTTACACCTGAAAACAAATCATTTCTTTTTTTATCCGATAATTCAAATATCTTATCATATGAAAGATCCGAAAAGTTTTGTTTTTCATCGTTACTCTTCATATAACATATTCCGGCAGAAGAAGCGGTCTGATATATTTTTCCGTTATCCGCTCTCAATAAATCAAGATAATAATCCCTGTCATTCAGGCTTTTATCGTTATCAAAATATCCATCAAGCTCTGCTATATACCCGTTATCAATATATCTCTTAATATCAAATTCTGTGCCGATTATATAGGATACAATATCAGGAACTTTTCCTTTTCCCATATCTTCATCAAGAGAGCGCTGATCTTTGTAGCTTGTTAATTCTATTTTGTATTTTTCAGATGTTCTGTTATAAAGATGTACAATAGAACGGATTTTATCATTTGTCCTTCCTACTTCTGCGATATTTATTATAATACGATCTTCTATCTCATCAGAACGTTCCATCAACGATATTGTCTCTTCCATAGAAACATAATCCGTTCCGCAATATATGATACTATCCTGATTCAGAATCGCAGGAATGCTCATAGAACAGTTACTGCTATACTCTTTCCAGTTGACTATCCGAACAATTTCTTTTGTTTGATATGAATAACTGTAAATACCGTCTCCGTCATAAAACGTAAAGCAGTCAGATGGCGGTGAAGGACAATAATGTAAAAAATTGAATCTCATGTACTCATTAAATGTATGACACTTTATAGTATCTTCAATGATCTGATAAACAGCATTTCCTTCCATACTGTTTGCGTATATATTAACATTTCCGCTTTCGTCTGTATACATTGTATGTATATCAATAATATCAGGAAGATCTGTCTCAGATATTAATTTTCCCTCTTTGGTAAATTTGGAAATTATATAGTTTGATTCATTTCTGCTAATAAAAAATATATTCTGTGAAGAGTCAACACAAAAGTCATAAATCTGCTTATCATTAAAACAATCAAAAGAAATATTATTTATCGTCAATCCGTCAGAAGATTTTTCTTCTATATAGTATTCGCTATGAGATTTTTCATCTCTGTACAAACTATAAATTCTGTTATCTTCTGTAACAAAAAAATCTACTGTGTTCTCATTATCATTCTCGAATATCAGTCTGAGCTTATCTTCTTCTATTTTATAAAAACGCTGTATACAAGGATTATAGTTGTTGAACAGTAGTGCCCGGTTATTGATGTTATCATATCTTACGTTATATGTCCCTGGTACTTCATCGTCATTTATTTTCTCATCAATAATCTTTTCTTTTGTTCCATCTGTCGAGAGAATTCCATAAAAGCCGTCTGATGACTGATAAAAGAAACTATATTTATCGTTTCCGGGTATAATCGTGTTTTCAGTCCGTGCAAGTTCATATGTATTTATCAGTTCTCCCGTGCTGCGACTGTATTCGTCATAATATGTAACATTGTTTTCATAATCGCAAAATCCAATAAGAAGATTACCATTATGCAGTGTGTGTGCTGCACAAAGATCATCTATATTCAAAGCAAAATCAACCGGTAAAATCATTTTCCTTTCAAAATCTGAAGAAGTATTCATGAACTTTATTTCGGATTTATCCACGTCAACACAATACATATCAAGTCCGCTGTCATAAACACCACTGATTGCAGATAACTCATAACCTGTAACAGAGCATATATCAGTTTTATCACTTATTACTTCAAGATTTTTGTTGTATATTTTTACCGCTGCAGAATAGTATTCTCCTGATTTCTGAAACCCCTGTAAAATAAGTTTTTCGTTTGTATAGAACATATTTATATCTTTCAGTGAATAGCCAAGGTTTTCAGTGTTTATTATTTCTCCATTATAATTAAGTAAAGATAGATTATTTCCATCACTGTTTTCATAACACACTGCAAACATATCATTCATACAGCAGATGTCTATTACATAGGAACTCGTAAGCTTCGTATCAATTTTTGTGAAACTCTGACTTTCAATATCAAAAAGGTCAACTGTAAGATTCTGTATTTTTGATACTTCAGAAGTAAGAACATAAGCACTGTCATTACTGATAAAAAAATTTCCGACACTTTCGTTCTGAGATAAGCTGATTCCTGTTTCCTTAAAACTCTGAGGCTCTGTTTCAGAGGCAACCGACAATTCTTCAGTCAAAACTTCATTATCAGTTAAACTCTGTTCTGCTTCCTTTGAAAAAGAACTACAGCTGCATAATGATATAGCTATGGTCAAAAAAATAGTATAAAACTTTTTCATATTCTGCCTCCGAAAAGCTTTGAAACCGGTTTATTTTTTATCCTTAGAGAAAAGAAAAACGAAACAATTATTGAATATATCAGCAGAGAAAGCTCTATCAGTATAAAAGCTGATATATCAAAAATCTTATCTGAATACAGATACCGGTCCAGAATAATTACAGATAACTTATTTGCAAGTGCTGATAAAAGAAAACCTGCTACAGAAGCAAATAAAAAAAGCAAAATATAATTCAAAAAAATAATAAAGGCTATCTGACTTACTCTGTAACCAAGACATCGCATAAAAACATAATCTGTTTCTTCACTTATTACTTTTTTTATCATCAGCACCATTAATGATAAAAAAAGAAAAGCATAAGATATGATGTTTAATAACCTGAGTATTCTTACCCCTGTTTCTATCAGATAATAGTGATATTCTTTTCCGTTATATAAATCAAAGATTGATTCCATACTTTCTCCGATTGTATATGTTTTCTCAAAATTCATAAACAAAACTGAACATGAACTGCACAACAGAATAAAGAGAGAAACAAGTAAAAACATTCTTAAGTTTATTTTTATACTTCTATATACCATAAGCCAGGATATTTTCATGTACTTTAAAACTTTACTCATATTTCATAAGATCCTTTACTGTAATCTCTGACAACGGACAATACATTTTCAATACTGAAAAACCGGCGATCAATAAACATAAAAAAAACGATACTACTAATGAAATAATCGTTACATGAATATTAAGATTTTCCGGTCCGCCTGCATTTATCATGGCATTTGTTATGTAACCTGACAATAAACCTGCGACAGGAATTGTCAGAATCAGGGATATTATATTTAACAATAACATTCGTACCAAAACAAATTTTGAAACATCACTTTTTGTATATCCATAAGACATAAGCATAACATAATCTGAAATATTTTTTCTGCATTCAAGCTTGATTGAAAAGCTTGCTACAACTGCTCCAACAATCATAAATCCCGATACTACAATAAAAATTATAATATTTATAATGTTTAACATCGTTGTATCTAGCGTAATCTTAGAAGAATAATATAGGTTATTCTTTTCTGCTATACTCTTTACTTTTGCATTGTCAAATACATTACGGGATACTACATATATCACATCGTATATTCCTGATTTATCTTTTATATCTGATGATTTCCATATTTTTGCAGAGTCGTAAGAAACATATCCGCTATATAATTCTTCACCATATTTTTCACTGTCATACGTTCCTACTACTGTCAGTTCAATATCCGTTGAACCAATCACTCTTCCTCCATAAACATATTCTTTTTTAACATCATCTATAATCGGTCTGTAATCCACTTTATCAATCTTAAACTTTAGTTTTTTACCTATTAGTTCAGAGGCATCTGTAATCTCTGAATTTTTAAAATTATTATTGGATAAAAAATTTTCAGGAATAATAATTTCAAATGAACTGCTAAAATCTATCTGGCGCCCATTTACCACATCCGGCACACAATCCGGATTACAGGATTTTAGCTGCAATGGACAATTATTATCTTCAACATTTAACTCTCCAGAGGAAATATAGTCGGTTTCATTTATAGCCATCGACACAAAGTTACAGTCATCAAAAAGTTTAATGATTTGATTTCCTTTAATACTATCATTTGAACTGATTATAGTTATTCTTGAGTCAATCATATATTTATCAGTTTGATTTATTACATCATTAAAATATCCCTTGATAGAAACAGCTAAAATTATCGCAAGAAATACTATCATCATGATCAGTATATTTATAACTGATTTTATCTTGTTTCGGAACAAAACTCTTCCAGCCATAAATATTATTTTAGAAAACTTCATCAGGACAGACCTCCGTTTCGATAATACAGGATCTTATCTGCATAATCTCTTGCTCTTTCACTGTGAGTTACGCATATGATACATTTATTCTGCTCTTTGCATATGTTTCTGAACATCTCAAAAATCTTCTTTTCATTTTCCTCATCAAGATTTCCTGTTGGTTCATCTGCCAGAATACAATCCGGATTATTAGCTAATGCCCGCACTATAGCAGCTCTTTGCTGTTCTCCTCCTGAAAGCTGTTTCGGGAAAAAGTTTTTTCTCTCTGATAAACCAACATCATCAAGAAGCTTTTCCGCTGATTTTCGAGCCTCATTTATATCTCTGTTGAGCAGCATTGGCAACATAACATTTTCAGTTATTGTAAAGCTTGAATTTAAAAAACATGACTGAAACACAAAGCCGAAATGTTTTTCCCTGTATTTTGCCTTCTCGTTTTCAGATACTTTAAGTATATTTTGGTTATTAATCACAACTTCGCCTTCATCAGCATCTTCAAGTAATCCCAGAAGCTGCAGAAACGTACTTTTACCGGCTCCTGAACGTCCGGTTATCACATAAAAACAAGAGCGTTCAAAAGAATAATCTATCCCGTCAACTGCTTTTATATTTTTAAATTTTTTTCTTAATCCTTTGCAGGTCATAAATATTTTTTCCATGTTGCACCTCTCTTATAAACTCAATTAAAGCACTCAGAGAACAATGTTAAAAATTATCCCCTGAGTGCTTTTAAAATAAATGAATATTATATACTATAAACAAGAAAATTTGCCGTCATAATTCTAAACTCAATCATCCCTCATCCCTTACCGACAAATCACTCCTTACAGAATTCAGAATAATAACTGATCTTGGTTTTACAATAACACAATCCCCTTCTCTCTCTGTAAGCTTGTTATAATCCGTATCTGCAGAATGCTCAAACCATGTATCGACAGCGACATTCCACATAAGATGATTCGGAAGTGCAGGAAGCTGCATTCGCTGATTTTCCCAGAAAGTGTTTATAGCTACAAAAACTATATCGTCATCTGTATCATCTGTGTTTCGTCCGGAATACATAACTCCGATAAGTCTTGTATCATAACCGAAGTTTTCATTCCACGCCTGACCATTATGAATACTTATATCCTGAAAACCACAGCGTGACTGATTTGTTTTTCTTCTGATAACGTTGTGTTTCTTTCTGAATTCTATCATAAACTTGCAGAATTCAAACATATCGTTGTACTTTTCAAGTCTGCTCCAGTCAAGCCAGGAGGTAATGTTATCCTGACAATATGCGTTGTTGTTTCCTGACTGTGTGTTACAGAACTCATCGCCTGCAAGGAACATGGCTGCACCTCGGCTGCACATAAGAACTGCAAAAGCATTTTTTCTCAGACGTTTTCTGAGATCAAGAACAGTCGTATCTTCTGTTTCGCCTTCTATTCCGCAGTTCCAGCTGTTGTTGCAGTTATCACCGTCAGTATTGCTCCAGCCATTTTTCTCATTGTGTTTTTCATTGTAGGCATACAGATCGTAAAGAGTAAAACCGTCATGACAGGTTATGAAGTTTACAGATGCGTTATAGCCTCTGTTTTCAGGATTATAAAGATCCTGAGAACCTGTAATTCTGGTTACGGCATTTTTTGCCATACCTCCGTCACCCTTGAGGAAGCAGCGTATATCATCACGGTATTTTCCGTTCCACTCTGCCCATCTTTTCCATGACGGGAAGCTTCCGACCTGATAAAGCCCGCCTGCATCCCATGCTTCAGCTATAAGCTTTACCTTTCCAAGAATCGGGTCAAAAGCAAGCGCTTCAAGTATCGGAGGTTTTTTCATAGGAGAACCATCCTCGTTTCTTCCCATAATAGCTGCCAGGTCAAACCTGAAACCATCTATACGATAATCTATAACCCAGTGACGAAGACAGTCAAGTATGAACTGATGTACTATCGGATGATTACAGTTGAGTGAGTTTCCGCATCCGCTGAAGTTATAATAATGACCGTCCGGTGTCAGAAGATAATAGATATTGTTGTCTATACCCTTGAACGAAAATACCGGGCCACGTTCATCACCCTCGGCTGTATGATTGAACACCACGTCGAGTATTACCTCTATTCCGTTCTCATGAAGCTCTTTTATAAGTGTTTTCAGTTCTCTGCCCTCATGATTATGCTCACGTTCCGAGGTATATCCGGTGTTTGGCGCAAAGAAGCAGACCGTGTTGTAGCCCCAGTAATTATACAGCGTATTTCCGTCAACAACACGCACATCTTCCATCTCATCAAACTCAAAAATAGGCATAAGCTCAACGGCATTTACACCAAGCTCTTTGAGATAAGGTATCTTTTCTTTTATTCCCGCAAAAGTTCCTCTGCGTTTTCCGGATACTCCGGAGGATTTGTCAAACGTAAAGCCTCTTACATGCAGCTCATATATAATAAGATCACGGAAACGAAGATGAGGTTGTTCTGAATCTCCCCAGTCAAAAGTATCATCAACAACTCTAGCTCTGTATACATTTTTCTTCTGTACTCTCTTCACACCCCATTCACTCTGTCCTGTAACAGCTCTTGCATAAGGGTCAAGAAGATATGCGTTTTTATTAAAAATAATACCTCTTTTTTTATCATAAGGCCCATCCATACGGTATGCATACTCAAACTCTGTAATATCAATACCAAAAACTATCATGGAAAAAGTATTTCCTACTCTGTACGAATCAGGAAACTTAAGGATAGCATACGGCTCAATAGCATCTCTTTTAAAAAGAAGCAGTTCGCACGAAGTTGCGTTATATGAATGAATAGTAAAGTTTACTCCGTTTTTTATAGCTGTTGCGCCGTTAATAAGGTAAAAACCAGGTCTTACCTTAAAACCATCTATCTCATGGATAGGAAGTAATGTTTCTTTTGAATTTGAAATTAAGTTCTTCAACTTTCTTATAACCCTTTCATAAAAAAATTTATTATAACAAACTGTATTTATCACTCAAAAATATTTTCTGACAAATACATTATACCCGTAAAAGGAGGAAGATGAACCGAAACACTTGAAAAATCTTCTTTTTCATTGTACTTCACTTCCACAGCTTCATTTTTTCTTGTTGTACTTCCGCTGTATATATCATAGTCACTGCTTATAAGCTCTGTAAGCTTTCTCTTTCCGGCAGCGTTAAACCGGTAATCCGGATAGTCATTGTCGGAAAAATTAAACGCAGATATTATTTTTCTTTCATCCAGACCGACTTCAAAAACATAAACCGACTTGTCGCTCGCATATGATTCGAGCCATCTGAAATTATAGTTATTAAACTCGTTTTTATAGAGTTCTTCGTAAGTAAGATATAAGTGATTAAGATCTGAAAAATATCTGTGGAAGCTGTCATGGAGCGGATAACGCAGAAGCTCCCAGTCCTGTTCTCTCTTTTCATCCCACTCTCTGAACTGAGCTATTTCGTTCCCCATGAAGTTGAGCTTTTTTCCGGGGTGCGAAAACATATACATATACAGAGCCCTTGCCTGCGGAAATTTTTTTTCATAATCGCCCCACATCTTTTGTATTATGGTGGCTTTTCCGTGTACAACCTCATCGTGTGAAAAAGATAATATAAAATGCTCCTTAAAAAAATACTCCATCGAGAAAACAAGATCAAAATACTTCTCAACACGCTGCTGAGGTGAGCATCTGAAGTAGTTGAGCGTATCGTTCATCCATCCCATATCCCACTTGTAGTCAAATCCAAGTCCGCCGTATTCTGCGGGTGCAGTAACCTTCAGATAAGAGGTACTGTCCTCTGCTATAAGCATAGCGTCAGGATGTCTTTGGTGTAGTCCGACATTCATTGATGATATAAAATCAACTGCTTTTTGATTTACTCCTCTGTCAGGATCGCCTCTCCAGTATATCGCACGGCTTATTGCATCCATCCTTATACCATCAAAATGATATTCCTTAAGCCAGTAGTTTGCACATGACTGAATATAGCACGCTGTTTCCCCTCGTGAATGATTGAAGTTAAGTGTCCCCCACTCACTGTTCCCGACGTCTCCGGGCGGAAGATTATAAAGATCAGAACCGTCATAATAATTAAGTCCGTATCCGTCTATTGCAAAATGCACCGGTACAAAATCCATTATAACACCTATGTTATCTGCGTGCGCCTTATCCACAAGCTCCATAAGCTGTTTTGCATTACCGTATCTTGAAGTCGGACTGTAAAAGCCTGTATTCTGATATCCCCATGACTCATCTGCCGGATGCTCCGACAAGGGAAGAAACTCTATATGTGTAAAACCGTTTTTCTTTACATATGAGATGAGCTCATCCGCTATTTCGGAATAACTGTACCATCCGTTCTGATTTTCGGGATTTGTCCGCCAGGAACCAAGATGAAGCTCATAAATACTCATAGGCATATTAAAGTTTCTGGTTCTTCTTTTCATCCATTCATCATCATGCCACTTGTAACCGCTTATATCCGTAACGACAGAAGCATGCGCCGGTCTGAGCTCCATTCCAAAGCCGTAAGGATCACAGTGATCTACTACGTTTCCGTCACTGTATTCTATCTTATACTTATAAAGATCTCCAAAAACCGCCTTATCTGATTCATAAACAAATACCCCGCTCCTGTCAATCTGAGTCATAGCTTCTCCGTGCCATTCGTTAAAGCTTCCTATGACAGAAATACTTACTGCATTCGGCGCATATGTTCTGAATACTATCCTGTTGTTTTCCTTATGAGCACCAAAAAATGTATATGCCTCAAATTCTTTTCCGTCATAAAAATCCTGCAATACCATAAAAACACCTGAAAATATTTATTGATTATCCGATAACGCTGTCTGTATCATATCCGGCTTCTGTTTCTTCAATATCCTGAACGTTTTCTTCAGGAACGGCTGTCTGCGAATTTACCGTAGGATTAAACATATAAAGGAACGATTCGTCATAATCATCAGAAAGCTCGCTTGTTTTAAGCGTGACTATAAAACCGTCTGCATTATTGCCCGATACCGAAAAGCCATTGTCCTTGTTTTCAAAAGCCTCATAAGTTATAGGCACATCTGTACTGCCGTTTTCTATATCGGCAGGAACAAAATATATTTTATAGAACTCATTATCTGAATATCTGTATTCAAGAGGATTTTCAAAAGAAAAGTCCTTCAGAAAACCTATATATTCTTCAAAGGAAATACCCATTTTTGAAATAAGTGATGCATGCGGCTCACCCACATATCTGAAGTGCCATGATTCTGCCATATATCCGGTAATATGTGAGTTTTCCTCAGTGTATCTGAGTATCATTCCATACTTGTTTGCGTTCTCATATATCCATGAATACTCCCCTTCGTTTCTCAGTGCAGGATAAGAATATCCATCGTTTATAGCAAAATCCATCGCATATCCCGTATGATGCTCACTGTTTCCGGGAGGCGCTACAAGAGTAGAATACTGCTTTCCGGTTGCCGCAATATCATTGTCATACATTATCTTCTGCTCGTCATATGAACGATATCCGCTGTTTGCAAGAACATCTGTTATACCTGTCTGAGCATAAAAATCACCAAGCATGGAGTTTATAGCATTTATCATACTTCTGTCAAGCATCATATCTACTGTACTCAGATCATAAACATCGTTTTTATTAGAATAAAGATTTACTATATCTTTGTTGCTTCCATCCACATATGAGTTTTCTCTGTTCACAAGTATCAGCGTACCCTTGTGAAGATCTTCTGCGCTGCATTCGACATAAACAGGAGGAATATAAGGTTCCTCAGTAACTGCCTCTGTTACAGCTTCAGTCTGTTGAATTTCGTTATAAACAGAGCTTTCATTGTTGTTTTCGGATAGATTATTGTTGTTTATATATTTTACAGCGAATATGCCTCCTGCCATGATCAGAAGGACCGCTGAAATTATTTTTACTGCTTTCATTAAAAAATGATTCACCTTTCACTTATCAAAGTAGAACTATCGGCATATTAAAAACCGATACACTTTATAATTATATCACAAAAAATTTTTTTTTACAACAAAAAACAGGGATATTGCTGTAAAAAATTTCAGCAATATCCCTGTTTGGTATAGGGTATATTTTTTTATTATGATTTTTTCTGAGGTCCGAGAACCATGTTGTCTGACGACTTTGAAATAAACTGTTTAAGACGGGCAAGATCGCTTAGGTCTACGCTATTGTTTCCTGTTACATCCGCCGCTTTTTCAGAATTATCACTAAGATCAATGTCGCCGATAAGAAAAAGAGAAAGCATAGAAAGATCC
>SVNR01000055.1 GCA_015066815.1 Ruminococcus sp. | reverse complement strand
TCTTGCTGTAATGTCTTATGTCAGCACAGCTAAAAAACATGGTAAAAATGCTTTTCAGGCTATCTTGAATGTTTTTGAAGGTAATACTTTTTATGCTATTGAAGACTGAGGTGCTGAACAGTTACGAAATAACAAAAAAATTCGGTATATGCGATACCAGGGCGATGCGTAAAAAAGCACAGGAAGTCATGAAAAGAATGGGCGTAAACATTCCTATAAATGCAGTAATGTCTGATCTTTCCGTAGGACAACAGCAGATGGTTGAAATCTGCAAAGCATTGATGGTCGATGCAAAGGTTCTGATAATGGACGAGCCTACAGCCGCACTTACACAGAGTGAAACAGAAGGATTGTTCCGCCTGATAAATGACTTGCGCAAAAAAGGCGTCTCAATCGTATACATTTCTCACCGTATGGAAGAAATCTTTGAGCTTTGTGACCGCATCACAATTTTACGTGATGGTACATATGTAGGAACAGAATATATCAAGGATATAAATATGGACGACATTGTTCGTATGATGATAGGCAGAGAAATCGGTGAAAGATACCCAAAAAGAGAAAACATTACTCTTGGAATAGCAGGTTCTGAGTCAAATCAGTTTGCGTTTAAACTCGTAGGAAGAGGAAATTTCTGCAGAGTTCCTATTCCGGCAATAATGCTCGTTGCTGCACTTATGATCTTTTTCTTTGTCCTCAACAAGACTACTTTCGGACGTAAGATATACGCAACAGGAAGCAATGCAAAATGTGCAAAGCTTGTCGGTGTAAATATTACTAAAACCAAAATTATAGTATACGCTATTTCAGGTTTTATGTCTGCACTCACAGGTCTTATACTTATTTCACGTCTTGATTCGGCACAGCCAACTCTCGGTGACGGATACGAACTCGATGCTATAGCTGCCGTTGCACTCGGCGGAACATCAATGAGCGGCGGACGCGGTAAAATAACAGGTACCATTGCCGGTGTTCTTATTATTGCAGTTCTCAACAATGGTATGAACCTTCTTGAAGTTTCATCATACTATCAGGATGTTATAAAAGCTGTAGTAATTCTTGTAGCTGTACTCTCTGACAGAAAGAGGTAATTATAGTGAACGTCAAAAAAAATTGACTTTCACTATTGCACATCCGCTAATAGTAAACGACATTTCATTTGTCGTTTACTATAAAAAACACATACAACAGGAGGTAAGAAATCATGAAAAAAATATTTGCATTGCTTCTGAGTGCAGTTATAATACTCTGTTTGTCAGGCTGTTCTCTTATCACAATTGATGGTGAAAACTACGGAAATGCCACAGACTACAAAGGAAACGGCGCAATAGGTCTATCAGTATCAACTCAGAACAATCCGTTTTTTGTAACACTTGTTGAAGGTGCAAAAGCTGCCGCTCAGAAAGCAGGTGTACAGCTTACAGTTGTAGATGCCGGCGACGACGCATCAAAGCAGGTAAGCGACATAGAAGACCTTATTTCAAAAAATATAAGCGTACTGATTGTAAACCCTGTAGACTCCGACACTGTATCCGGTGTTGTACAGACAGCGGTAAACAAGGGAGTAAAGGTGATTTCAGCAGACCGTATCGTAAACGGCGTTGAAATCGACTGTCAGATTGCATCTGATAACGTACTGGGTGCCGAACTTGCTACACAGTTTATAGTAGATAAGCTCGGAGAAGGTGCTAAAGTTGCTGAACTTCAAGGCACGAACGGTGCATCAGCTGCTATAGACAGAGGCAAAGGCTTCCATAATATCGCAGATTCAAAACTTAAAGTAGTAGCAAGCCAGACTGCCAACTTTGACCGTACCGAAGGTATGAACGTTATGGAAAATATGCTTCAGGCAAATGGAGATATACAAGCTGTATTTGCTGCAAACGACGAAATGGCGCTTGGTGCTGTAAAAGCAATTGCCGGTGCCCGTAAAAATATAATAGTAGTAGGTTTTGACGCAACAGATGATGCTATAGCATCTATCAAAGACGGTGAAATGTCTGCAACAATTGCACAACAACCGGATCTTATCGGCTCAACTGCTGTTGATACTGCAATTCAGCTTATAAACGGTGAAACTGTTGAAAAATCTATTCCTGTTGAAGTTACACTTATAACAGCCGAAAACGCCGGCTAAAAAATACAAATGCCCTGTCCTGTAATCAGGGCGGGCATTTTTATACGGAGGAAACATAATGAAAGTTCTTACAATAGGTTCAATGAATATTGATCACGTATACAGCGTGGATCACATAGTACAGCCCGGAGAAACGCTTACCACCGGAGGAATGAATATTTTCCTTGGCGGAAAAGGAATAAATCAGTCAATGGCGCTTGCCAAAGCCGGAGCCGAGGTATACCACAGCGGAATGATCGGAGAAGACGGAAAAATGTTTCTTGACGCATGTAAAAAATACGGCGTGAACAGTGACTTTATCCGCATTATTGACGAAAAAACCGGACACACTGTAATTCAGGTCGATAAAAACGCACAGAACTGCATACTACTCTACGGTGGTGCAAATCAATGTCTTTCCGAAGAATTTGTTGACGACGTGCTATCGAATTTTGAAAAAGACGATATCCTGCTTCTTCAGAATGAAGTAAACCTTCTTCCCTACATCATAGACAAAGCTTACGAAAAAGGTATGCAGATAGCACTCAATCCGTCTCCTTTTGATGATAAACTTCTCGCTTGTAATCTTAGCAAAATAAGCATCTTCCTTCTGAACGAAATAGAAGGCTGGCAGATCTCAGGTGAAAAAGAACCTGATGCAATTCTTGACACACTGCAAAAGCTATACCCCAAAGCAAAAATCGTTCTCACACTCGGAAAAGACGGTGCAGTTTATGCCTATGAAAATGAACGGTTAAAACAGCCGATATTTGAGGTAAAAGCAGTAGACACTACTGCGGCAGGCGATACATTTACAGGGTATTTTCTTGCAGGTCTCATAGACAAAATGCCCGTTGCAGATATACTCCGAATGAGTGCCAAAGCATCGTCAATTGCAGTAACAAGAAACGGCGCGGTAGAATCTATTCCTTATCGTGATGAAGTAGAAAATGAGTTAAAATATAGTGAATAAAAAAATATTTTTTCGTTCACTATAATTATAGTGAAGAGCTGTTACCAATTGCAGTATTTGCGAGTATTTTCAGAGATTATCCGTTTTTAAGGGTAATCTCTGTTTTGTTTTCATTTTCATATTTTGTATAACAAGTGAAAAGAAGTTGTTTTAAACGACATAAAAAATAAAGGGCGGATAATATCCGCCCTCAGTTACAAAATAAAAATTACTATTATTTAACCGGCATCATAAGCACCTTACCTGTGCCGCGATATACATTAACAAGTCCTTCGCCCGATGCCGCAGAACCGAGAAGACTCTTTCCGGAACGCTCAACTGTAAAATTAAGTGTGTTGCTCCATGCAATAACAAAATTACCGTCAACCTTGAGTACGTCATCCTGAAGTGTGATCTCGATAAGTTCTTCTCTTGGACAAGCAGACTCTATACAGAAAACTCCTGAGCCGTTGAGACTGAGGTTGAAAAGTCCTTCGCCACCTGCAACAGCAGAGGAAAGATTTGAACGAACTACAGCCTTATGCTTTAAAGCAGAATCACAGGCAAGGAAAAGACCATCATCAAGAACAACAGAACCGTTCCACTCTGCTGCATCAAGAAGAATCGGATAACGGTAAGTAGGCTCTAAAACGAGTACGCCGCTTCCTGTATATTCAGGCTTGATTGCAGATTCACCTGTCATTTTTCCACGTACAGCCTTGCCAAAAAGATCGCCGACGCCCTTGATGCCTGTAGTTGCGTTGACATCCCCAAGCATCCACTGCATTGCACCTGCCTGTGTTGTGATACCTGATTTTTTAAGATCACACATAACCTGACGCTTGCGGACATTCATCTGAGCACTGTAGTAAGCTGTAGCCGCTGTCATAGGTGTAACGCTAAGGTCACGCTTATACTCGATAACCGTAAAAGCACCTGCCTGTGCGATAATGTTTACATCATCGTTGTCTGTAAAATTTTTAATTGTGTACATAGTTTTTCTCCCTATCTATAAAATTTTGATCAGATCACAATATCCACAAAATATCAGATCTGATAAATATATTATATAATATTTATGTTCAATTGTAAATATATTTTTATAAAAATATCCCAAAAACTATAGTGAACTTGAAAATATTTTTTTCATTCTGCATACTTACTTTTATTGTTTTTTCCGAATTGCAATAAAATCCTTCTCCACCATGGTATTTCCATAGTTTCCATCGATCCACATAGCAATAAATTCATCTGCATTCAATAGTCTGACATTGTTATAATACGGATCATATACCAGCAGGCTGCTTTTTTCAAGTGTTGAATTATCAAGAGGATAATAACCAAGCAGCACCAGCCAGTGAGCATAATTATACATGCACTCCAGCATAATATAGTACCCCTGTTTCATAAGGTCAAGAACCATATCAAAGGAAACATTCTCAGCATCACAGCCATAAACTGTATCATAATCATCAAGAATGCCAATTCTCTTAATATCCCGCGAATAGTGCGGTCCGGGCTTCAATGAATATTTTTCTACAAAATCCTTCTCTTCCTCAACATCAGCCAAAAAACCGGACAAAAGTGTTCTGATACAGGCAATTGAGCAAGTCCAGTCCGTTTCCTGCGGAAATAGTTTCTTTGGTCCGTTACTAACTACATGCCGGTTTTTCAATTCAGGTTGTTTTTGAAATATATGTTGTCTTTCCATCACACAACACTCCTTGCTACATATACTTATTTTTTATCTTTGTCCGCAGCACGTTTTGCTGCTGCAATATCAAGAACTCCGATTAATTTATATATTGCAAATCCAACCAGCACTATTGCAAGTGAGATCGTATAACAAAAAATTTCATCATGATTCTCTGCAAAGATCGATTGTAAAATTTCTCCTAAAGTAGGAATGATAGAAAGAGCCGACAACAACAATAAGAAAAAGTTCTTTATTCTATCCTGCCGCTCCTGAATTTTTCTTTTATTTGATTCTATCATAGTTGCTAAAAGCTCTTTGTTCAAACGATATTTTTCATATATCAGTTCCAGACCAAAGCTTTGAGCAATCTTTCTCGCCGAAGCCCTGACCGTAGGATAATTAAACTGTTCATAATCGCCGAAACGGATAGCCATAGCCATATCAAAGCTTAATTGCTCATACCTCTCTGTCGCTTCATTTACATCTCTGTACCCACGCTGTTTGTCAGCTTCTTCCTGTAAATCAATATATATTTTATCAATCGCAGCATCCTGAAACAATATCAATTCAACAAAAAATATTTCTATCGCATTATACTCAAGACGCTCATCGCCTATTATATTTATTTCTTTGCATTTTTCAAACATAGTTTCGTGTGATACGTACACTTGTGCTGTATCATACTGTGCGATATTTTCATTCTGAACCTTTTTTGAAAAATCCCCTCCTATAACTCCCATAGGATTTTCTTCATTGGCCAAAGCGTTTATTATCTCATTTTCATCAGTACAATTATATGCAAATACTATACTCCTCTTTTTACCGAACCTGCGGATTTTTAGTTTCTCCATAAACTCCTGAACAGAATATTTTTTATTAGCATATATAATCTTTATAAAATCGCCACAATAATAACTCAACAGCTTGTTACCGCCAATAGCACAATCAGGAGTAATTATCTCAAGTATACAAAAACCTGTTTTATGCTTAACTATACCAATTACAGCATCCTGGAGATATGTCTTACCGTCAGTTATATCAATAATTTCGATAACAATACTACCTATACATTTTCTCTCCAGATCTTTTGCAAATTCTGAGTTGAACTCACGTGACACACATGTATCTATATTGTTTTTAAATACGTTGAAAAACTCACTGTTTACTTCAGGAATATCATCCCATGCACCTTCGTCTTTATTCAGCTTACCGGGAATAAGCAGATACAAGTCACATAAATCAAGCTGTTTTTTATAATTGTAAGAAAGAATGCGTTCAAAACGACTGCATTCTTCCAGTTCTATATCATCATTTCTCTTTGTATAAATAAAACACTTTTTATCCTCTGTATCGATCAGTCTGTTATTATCAAAGCGAACAAATTTCTTATTCAGTACAATACCTGTTTGCAGCTTATCGAGTTCAAAAATGCTGTCGTCAGATAATTCAATAATAATGAATTCGTTTTCCTTATCGCTCTCCGCCTGCTGAAAATAAAAAATATTGTTTTCTTCAAGTACACAATCCCAGCCTTTTATCAGAATACGCTCTGAAACATCACCGTACACTCCCATACGCTGCAAAACTTTGTTGTTTATTTCTGAGCTGCATATCATTTTCATGACTATTTCTCCTGTTTCTATATTTTGTTAGTACAATCAGACAAATATACTATATATTCATATTATCAAAAAGATATGCGTTGCTTTCTTCTGTCTTTTCAAAAAAATACTTAATCATACTGAGGTTCAGTGTCTTGCCGAATCTCCTCGGACGTGTAAATAAAGTTACATCTGCCTCACTGTTAAGTAAATCTTTTATCATTAAAGTCTTATCCACAAAATAACAGTTTTTTATCTATTATCTTTTTGAAATCTTCTATTCCTATCGGTACTTTTTTATCTCTGAAATAAGTATCACCTCGCACAAACCATATGTTTATATTATATCACGCATATAGTTTGAATGCAATAATAAGAATAGTTACGAGAAAGCTGATAATGCCTCTTTATGAAAGAACCAAAATTACAGATGCTTTACACAATATATGCGGATTCAGAACAGATTTTAATTTCATTACAAAGCAGAGCTACAAAAATACCTACCGTTCAAAAAAAGTATCAACAGCCTCTAAAAAACGTAACTACGTTAGTTAGAGGCTGTTTTTGTTCGAACAACTGTAAAACTCAGGAGTATTCTATCATACTTACAAATAAGTGTCATCAGAAACCTGAATATACCTTTTCACAATCTTCAATATCTGCTGTATCTTCATCAGAAATATATATTTCTGATGCCTCACTGACGTCATTCCCCATAAAATCTTCTTTCTTAAGAATATCAGCTACTTCTTTCCAGCGGATTTCAGCATTATCTGCATTAAGCCAGATACCCATCGGAATACTTCCATCATCAGAATCGAGGTAATCATATCCGTTGTCTGTAACTGCACCCTTTGTAATTTTTTCTATTGTGTCAGATATTTCATAAGCAAGATCTGTATCTGCATTTTTTAATCTCTCAGGATGTATAAGTATTATTATTGTCTGCATATGATTTCCTCCAGTTTTTATTTCTTTCGTTTATCGTTATACTCATGAGCTAAAATATCATTTAAGACAAGCTTTTTCTGTGGATATTCTGATGGCGTTTTCATACGTGATGGTGCCATTTCATCACATTTATTTATTACTGTCACAATTGGCAATCTTAAAGAATTACGTTTTTCATAATCCTTTGTAAGCTTTTTCAGAAATTCAACATCAGTATTAATATCATCCCTGTGCATACAATTTAACATAAAAATTGCAACGTCAGGAGAAAATTCATTTATTTGCTCAATAAGTAAATCTTCCGCAGAAATTTTTTTATCAAGACTTTCAGACTCAGCAATTCCTCTTGTATCGAATATTTCCATTAATACACGGTCGCCATCTTTTATTGCGTATTTATCAGCTTTGTCTGTACAGCTTCGCGTATCACTTACCTTAGCTTTATAAGCACCACACAAAGCATTTATCAGACTGCTCTTGCCTACTCCCGTGCGTCCTATAAGAAATATTCGGGGTGGTCTGTGAGAATCAACACCATCCATTAATTTTCTTAATTCTTTATCTCCAAAAATCTTTTCTTTTATGAGTTTCTTCTTTTCATCAGGAATAGCATCTGGTAACTTATCAATTAACTCTTCTGCTTTTATATAGAACTTCTTCATATTTTGAAGTCTTTCCTCTATCTTATCAGATTGTATTTTTTCATATAATGCCTCCGTTACTTACAATAAATCTAAAACGTCTCAAATTATAATTTATAGTAAACGACATTGTTATTGTTACTTTAAACTCAATTTACGTTACAGCAACCTAACAACAGTGTTCATTGTGATTATGGAAAGTAACATTTTTATTGTCGCTCACTATAATATGATCTATATTTTATTTTTTCTTGCTATCGTTAGTCATTAAATCGGTAAGAAAAACTCTAAGAGTCTTAGATGAGAACTTTCTGTATATCTTTCCATTACATGTCACAGATATGGTTCCTTTTATATATAATAAAAGCCACAAGCATACAAAGATACTTGTGGCGTTAATGCAAATATTAATCCCGTTTTAATAATATTTCCCCACAATTCCCTATAGCCTTACTATGCGTATTATATTACGTTTTACCCCTATCGTAATAAAAAATTATATTAATATTCTACATCATTCTATCGAAAATGTCAACAACAAAAATAAAGTAATCATATTTTTTATACTATATGCATCAAAAATAATGTTCTATCCTGATTTATCCATATAAAATATTAATACTATTCGTAACCGTTCAGCACCTCAGTTTTTAATAACTTAAAAAATATTACCTTCAAAGACATTCAAGTTAGCCTGAAAAAACATTTTTACCATGTTTCTTCGCTGTTCCAACATAGGACATTACAGCAAGATAATCACAAATCCCTTTTTCAGAGAGAAAATTCAAAGCAAAAATAGAAAATCCACCGGTTAAAGTTCCGGTGGATTTTTTGAAATTATTTACACTTAAATTTTTCTTTCTATTAATCTATTCCCAATAAGAACTCACTAAATCCCAACACGGATCTTCGGAATTATGATTAACCAAATAATCAATCAAATACCGTTCCGTTTCCTCATTTCGATGGTTCAGCAGTTCTTTTATAGCACTTTTTTGTGCCGACTTCAGGAAACACCCATCTTCTGAATCAAGTATCATCTTCGCAATACTATACGCTTCTTCTTTACGATACTCGGAAAGGTATTTCATCAAATAATCCAACTTAATCACACATTCTTCATCATACGATGAAATAAGTGTCTTTGCATATTCTGTCGCATTGGCTTTAACATCAACCTCTGCGTTGATTATTCCAGCCATAGTTTCTATCGTCGGATATCTGTTTATATAATAATCCGGTAATTTTCTACCGGTCAAATTATATAAAGGTATATGAACATCTTTTTCTCTAACTCCCCTTGCCGAACTATAGTCTTTTAATTTTGCCCCATGCCCTGCATCAATCATTATACCTGCAAATCCTACTTTTTCTAACAAAGTATCTCCATCAGCATACTTGACCCCGGCGGCATAATAAAAGCTGTCAGGAGCAATAATCGTAAGACAGTTCAGTGGTTTTCCAAGTGCCGACGCTGCACAGGCTTTATGATGCCCATCAAGAAGAGCACACACAAATCCTGTCTCATAATAGGCAAGCCCTCTAGGCGGATTACTATTCAGCTTCATCCTTCTGATATATTCTTCCACTCTTTCTTCTTGAATTAATTCACTCGATTGAGTCGGATAAATATACACCGGAAAACCATCTACCGAACTATAAAACTCAGAATCATAATACTCACTACATGTAGCTTTATTATAAGTTAGTTCATTCGGTACGGAATAGAAAAATGTCCCCTGTCCGTCCGAAGGATAAAGTTTTACGTCTGCCAACACGTAATATCCATCATTTAACAAGCCCAACAACGGTTTTATACTCTCAACAGAATTTATGATGCCCTTATACTCTGAATTCATGCATGCTCTTACTTTCTCCAGTTCTTGAGAATGTATATTTTCTATTCCGTATCCGGTTGCTAACATTCCTGCACAAGTTGGACATATTGGATACTTTCCCTGAATGATAGGTTTATCATTCAGCAGTAACTGAGAAAAGTAAGCAAACTCTTCATCTTCTTCACTTATTCGATGTGTCAATGTTCCTTTTCCGTTTTTTACACGGATTAACACCGCTTCGTCGCACCATTCAATCTCACTGACATTAATCAATTTCACGGTTTGTATATTAGGCTTTTCTATATGCTTTAAAAATCCCATATCTGTTCCTCTCCCTAAACAAATACTCCTTATTTCAGCACAGTATCAAGTCATGTCAAAAGTATTAACTCCCCCTACTTTATATAACGCCGACAAAAATTCTTTTTGCACTTTAGTCTGCTTCTTAAATACAGTAGGTTTCATTTCAATTTTTATTTTGACATCACTATACAATAAAATGTATGGTGGTTTTGCAACCATATTACGTTCTCCGATGCACTTTGACTGTTCAAATGTTATTCTTACCGGATTCCCTTCCCAATCTCTGAAATCACCTTGATTAACATGTTCGACCCAGTTTTTCCTGCACTCATCAAATAAGACTTTATCTATTGCACCTACGTTATTTTTATACAAAAAACCATCCTCAGTTACATCAATGATATCATCTATGCTTATTATTTTCTCTGCCATCTTTTTCTCCAATCAGCTTTTTTCAAGCTTCAAAACTATCGTTTTAGAGGTACTCTTCAACAAACTGATTATCAATATATTCTACCAGTTTCTCAGCATCTAAAAATTCTTTGTATCTTGGAAATCCATTTAAATTGTTTGTTGAATATGTCAAATGATAAATCCTATATATGTTATTATCAAACAAGAATAACACTTCGTCACATGCGTAACTACGTGCAATCGCCTTAACCTCATCATATTGAGAAACGTCCGTTTCCTTTTTTAGTTCTCTAACAAATCCATTTTCCAGAGGAACTATCCCCCAATTAAATTCTTCTCCGTATTTATCGCATAAACGGCTGATTTCACTTATGATATCAATCACTTACTTAAACCTCCACAAAATCTTTACATTATTTTGCTATTTTTTTGGTATCTCATTCGTATAAGAAACGCCCAATAACTGTTATTGAGCACTTTGAGCGCTGCTTCTTTTCAAAACAGCAGATAAAATCATAGGCATATCGTATCAGATAACACTGACATTTCATCCTTTTCTTTACTGCTATTTCAAACCATAAATCAAGTACATGATGTAGATATATGTTCGCAAGAACCGGACTGGCTCCATTACCCTGTGGAGTACCTTTTTCTGTATCCAGATATTTTCCGTTTTCCATAACTCCGGCTTTCAGAAATCTCTTTATTATTCCGAGAAATCTTCTGTCTGCTATGTCATATTCAAGCATCTTCATCAGCCATTCGTGATTTACATTATCAAAGAAACCTTTAATATCTGCTTCTACAACGTAATTAGTCTTACGATATTGAACCATTTCTATGATTTCTCTTATTGCCATATGACAGTTTCTGTTTGGCCTGAATCCGTAACTTGTATTTATGAATTTGGTTTCATATATCGGTATTAGAATTTCGGCTATCACATTTTCAACCAGTTTGTCCTCATAACATGAGATACCTAATGGTCTCATTTTCTGGCTTCCGTCTTTCGGAATGTACACTCTTCTGGACGGTTTTGGTCTGTACTTCTCATCCTTTAATCTGTTCAGCAGATTTTCGAGGTTACTTTCCAGATTTGCATCGTATTCTTCTTTGGTTACCTTATCTATTCCACTTGCCTTATCTGTTTTCATTTTATTATGAACTCTCATCAAGGCTTGTTTATCAATTAGCACTGCCAAATTCTGTACTCTGCCATCTGTTCTGTTTGCTTTCTGAATTCTGTAATTTATTCCGGCTGTTCCACTCACCATATTATCAGCTCTCCTTGTCTGTACGGTAGTTTCTTCTCCGAACCTATGAAATGTGTCTCCCTTCCCTTCATTTGCTTATGCTGACAAACTTCTTCGGTACAATGAAGACATCGGACTTCCTGATACACATTGAAACGTCTTACGGTGTTTCCGCTTGATTTTGTCTACCACAAGGGATGTATCAGGATCTCAGCTGTTCCGACTATATATTTATCATTAGCCTCGCCAAGCTCTCCGACCGAGGGGCGTTTCATTATCCTAGCCTTGACGGATTCTGAAATGTTGTCTGCTGTAACTTGAAATACATCGACCTTTCCCAACTTTCAATAATTTCTCGGCTCAATCGCTTCACTTTTCGTTTCGGCTCTGCTACTCCCTGTCCTACGCTTAGGTCTTATGTTACCAGCTCAACCCCAAGGACTCGGTACGGGCGGGTGGCTTCCCCTTACCCGACAGGTTTATCCCTGCTATATATATGTCAGCTTACAAAGGTTATTTATATAACCAGTGGAAATTTCGCTATTATCTAGCTAATTTCGCAGCTCGCACTCAAGTATTATTATACTATATCAATATGGTATCTTGTTCCGGTTTTCTATATATTTACAAGCCTCAAAAATGCGTCCTTACCTTCTGGTATTAGTATCGAGGATTTCTCAAATAAAAGACATCAAAGTTTTTCAAGCATCGAGATACCAAGCAGCAGATTGCCTATCACAAAGATGAGCATGCTGAATGTTGTCATGATACGGCACATATCCGGCTTTTCCCACATATTTTTTCGGATCCATGCAGTGATCTTCTTTCTGTTGCGGATGAGCACGGCAAAACCAAACAGAAAGAATACAACTAAAACGGAATAAACGACAGTATTCTGTACCTGTTCACTACAACTATCCAACGCCATGCTCATCAGATCGCAAAACACCATATTATTCAGAATATGCAAAGCAATACTCCAGATGATGGAATATTCAATCGCTGCATATCCTAGAACCAATCCAACAAAAAAGGCGTACATCGCCTGCGGCAGATTGCCATGTGTAACACCAAACAGGAGCGAAGAAACTACAACAGCAAGCGCCTTTCCGTGTTTTTCCAGACATCGCATAGTAAAACCGCGGAACACCAGTTCCTCTGCGATCGGTCCGATGATACCGGCATAGATAAACATGGATACGGTCGTACTGGTTACAGTTGCCGATTCTATGGAGCTTTGTGCCGTCAAACCAAAGCGATTCAGTCCAAGTTCCACGAGCACATCCATTCCCTGGAATATCAGCTGTCCACTGAAAAATACACAAGCAATAGCGGCAAAACAAGCAGGTTTCATCTTCTTTTCACTGCGAAATATCGCTTTTGGGATATCGGATTTACAAAAAACCAGATACAGAAACACCAGTCCCACAAGTGCACCGACAATCATATATGTTCCTGAAAAATCGATGATTTCCGTCAGCACTTCATCAAAAATTCTGTCCCGCTGCGCCTTATCCGTAATGCCCTTTGACCGGATGACAGCACGGATTAACACTTCAGCGACCATCCAGAATATCGCAACTACATTAAAGATGATTTCATACCCAAGCAAGACCAAACCCGTGCGACTACCATTTTTTCTGACAGATTTTTTTGTTGATATGATTTGAGTTTGTTCCATAATATTACCTCCGAATTTGTCAGGGTGTGCAGCCCTTGGCTGTTCCCTGTGATAATATGATTCTACCACAAATTCTTGGTAACGGTGCAGATTTGTCGTAAACAGTCCGGATTCTGTCGTGAAATGCAAAAAGCAGCTCCTTATTCAGTGCTGCTCTTGTCGATTATGATTTCAAGTATAAACTGCATATCTTTGCATTCGGCTTTCAGAATGCCACCGTAGGATTCCACCGTGCGTTTTATATTATATGTTCCAATGCCATGCTGTCCGGAATTGGATTTGGATGTATAACCACCTTTCTCCTGAAACAATCGGGTAACATCTATATTTCTTTCAACTGGATTTTCGATACGCACAAACCAGAATTGCGAAGTTGCTTTGAGTTTAATAGTGATCGTACGCTGTTCCATAGGAATTGACTCACAAGCTTCTATTGCATTATCAAGGGCATTGGCAAAAACACTGCACACGTCGATGGGTTTCCATGGAAGTCCACCTGCAAGTACACCGTCAAGGCGGAATACGATCTGCTTTTGTGCCATGACTTCCGCCTTTGCAGCAAGGATGCAGTCAAGAATTTCATCACCGCTGATATATTTTACGGAGAGCGCATCCACAGTATTGAGCATATCTTGCAGATATTCTTCCGCATCCTGTGTTTTTCCTGATCGGAGCATTTCATTCATGCACAGCAGGTTATTGCGGATATCATGACGAAATCGTCTGGTTGCTTCCTGCGCCTGTTTGTACTGCTGAAAATGCGCAAGCTCCGCCTGCAGATAGGTTTCCTGATAACGTGTGCGCTCACGGTAATAATCGCTGATCCTTGCGTAATAAACGAAGATAGGAAATATTGCCGTAAAAAGAAAAATGAAAAGTGTTATGATCATCAAGGTTGCTCTGCTTTCCTTTCCGGAAATCAGAATAGCTCCGTACAGAATACAGCTGAAAATCGTATAGACTGCAACAAACAGCTTTTCACGAATACCACATGGAATGAAGATATTCTCTCTGTAGAGCCGGCGCCACAGATAATGGAATATAAATCCGAAAAACAGCATCATAAATATATTCATAATCAGTTCTTCTGCGACAGAGGTTTCTGAAGAATACAGACTATAACCCGGAATCACGAAGTACATTCCGATAAAACTGACAAACATCATGGGCAGAGAAGAAAGTAAACACGCCCTTGCAACCCACACCATCGCAAGGAATTTGTTTCCCTCATAGTCATAGACGGAAACGACCAGATAAGCAATCAGAATCAGAATAAAGGCAATCAGACTGTCATACCAGAAAAAATTGATGATTGCTTCAATAATCGCAAGAATACCGATTATGACAGCTTTTTTTCGAGTCCAGAGTATTCCGGCATCGTAGAAACAGTGCAGAAATACGTTAATCGCAGCAGCCATATAAAATGAACAGAAGATTCCGAACAGGCTCGAGAGAATCATTTGTGTCTGTTCCATCAGATTGCTTCCTCCCGAATATACTTAAAGAGGGCATCCTTCAGGGCTTTTTCCTTTGTACGGCTGACGGGAAGAACTGTGTTTTCAGAGAGCTTCAGTTCATACTTTCCAAGACTTTTCACATGCCGAAGGGATACGAGATATCCTCTGTGGATGCGAAAAAAACCATCCTGCGCAAGTTCCTTTTCATACTCACCGAGATTGTACCGCACAATATATTCCTTATCTGATGTGCGGATGCAGATGTTCTGATTCTGTGCCTCCAAGTAAAGAATATCACGAACCTGAACACGCTCCTCTCCCATATCAGTTTTCAGCCAGAGAGTACGTTGTCCCTGGATTCGTTCTATCACATGTCCAAGCAGTTCATGAAGTTTTTCTCTTTGAATAGGCTTCGTCAGGTAACGCAGTGCGTTGACTTCATATCCCTCCAGTGCATATTCGATATGACTTGTAAGAAAGACAATAGGAACATCCCGACTCAATTCCCGTAATTGTCGTGCGAGACCGATGCCGTCGATCTCAGGCATTTCAATATCCAGAAATACCAGATCATAGGGTTTCTTTCGAAATGCATGTAAAAATGCTTTTCCACTTTCAAATACATCCGTCAGAATATCCGGATTTTTAGTACATTCATTGATGGCTTGCACTGCATGCTGACGGCATTGTGGTTCATCATCACAAATGGCGATACGCATTGTATCCTCCTCCTGCTTCATTAAGGGTTATTATTTATTCTATTATAGCTTAGATACTATCTGAAGTCAAAAGCGATATTTCTGAGCCAAAAGTCTATCTATATACTCTTTACTTGAAGCCATGTTACACCTCATCAAATTCTTATTTTTCGCTCTGTCCCTGTGCACGTACCGGTGCTGAAATTCTGCATCGGTCAAACACCGACGACTACGATGAGGATACCTTTGAAGATCCTGTTTGAGAATCAGTCTTACTCCACCCCGGAAAGCCAGTTCGCAATATCAATCACCTTAATCCCCTCATACTGATAGGTATCATGGAGAGTTCGTGCAATGAGGAGCTTCGGATACGCATCGGGAATGGACAGCAAGGGGGTAACCTCACGCTGGAAGGTCTTTTCATCACTGATATTGTCGGACACCTGAATATAGAGTTTCTCATCACGCTTGATCGCTACAAAGTCGATCTCTTTCTTATAGAGCATACCTACATAGATCTCATACCCTCGGCGAAGCAGTTCAATGGCTACGATATTTTCAAGCACACGACCATAGTCCATATTCTTTGTACCAAGCTTGGCATATCGGAACGAGTGATCACTGAGGTAGTACTTTTCCGTTGTGGACAGGTATTTCTTGCCCTTGATGTCATATCTTCGTATCTTGTAAAAGGCAAAAGCGCTGCATAGATACTGCATATAAGAACCGACCGTTTTGTGGTTGATCTTGTCCTTGTGGCTGTTGAATGTATCAGAAATCCCTCTTGCAGAAGTGAGATTTGAAATGTTATCCATCAGGAAATCCACGATTCTGTCCATCAGAGCAGTGTTCCTGATCCTGTACTTTGTCCGGATGTCTCTAACGATCAGGGTATTGAAGACCTCCTCGATATAATTGTACTTGGCCTCATAGTCCTTATACAAATAGGAGCCGGACATGCCGCCCTCAAGAACATATCTGTCAAACGCTGCATACACATCCGCCGAACCGAAATACCGGAGATATTCTGCAAAAGAGAACGGATACACCTTGATCTCAAAAGTTCTGCCTGTGAACAATGTGGCAAGATCGGAGCTTAACAGAAATGCGTTGGAACCCGTGATATAAATATCGAATTTTTCAGAAGCGTGCAGACCGTTTATCGCCTTTTCAAAGTTATTGCACATCTGAATCTCATCAATCAGGACATAGTTTTCCCTGCCCTCCTGATACTGTGACTGGATGTGGTCATAGAGGGGACGGTACTCGGTCAGTTCCTCGTATTCGGGAAGGTTAAAGTTAATGTGAATGATATTCGCATCAGGATTTTCGCTCAGAACATGGGCTTTGAACGCCTCCAGCAGCTTCGACTTGCCCGAACGTCTTACACCGGTGATGACCTTTACATCCGGTGTGCCAACAACGCTGATGATTTTGTTCAGGTAATGGGTTCTTGTGATGAGTTTCATAGGTTCGTTCACGCTCCTTTGCTATTATTATATCACACCCATTTCCCAAAATCAAGATTTTTTTAATTTTGGGAAATAACTATATGATGAACAAAAATCGGAGCAGAAAACTGTCCCGATTTTTAACTTATACCTAAATTACGCCGCCCTTCCAAATGGCAAGCTTTGTTCCTGTAACGTCAATGACAAATGCGGTCAGGGGGATAAATGCTCCGATATACAACCACCTTTTCTTTGTTTTAACGAGAAAGAATTCTCTTACAAGGCAAACAGCAATTACAGCA
>SVNR01000054.1 GCA_015066815.1 Ruminococcus sp. | reverse complement strand
AAACTACAGCGAACGTGTACAGAAAACCATTGAAATTTTAGACGGTGGTGTAGAAACAGGGCATCTTATGTGGGCAGATATTGACGAAAAAACAGCTTGTCTGCGTATAAAAATGATGATGTTTGATTCGGAGTCTGATAACACAGGTGATTTTTCTAAAATGAAAAACGGTATCATCGAAAAGCTTGGTGAATATCGTGCAAAAGGCGTAGAAAATATTGTCCTTGATATGCGTAACAATTCGGGAGGTTCAAGTGATGTTGTAAAAGTTCTCGCAGAAATTTTCGCACCTGAGGGTGAACACTATTATGCTACTGATGGTAAATGGAGTGATGAAAAAGGGATATATCTAACAGACGTTAAAACAGGAAAATTTGTAGAAGGAAAGAAGAATTTTTACAAGGGTGAAAATCTCTGGGGAGACGGAAATGTCATCATTATTGTAAACGCAGGCAGTGTGAGTGCCGCAGATCATCTTACAAGGATAATGTGCGACTTTGAAAATGTGACAGTTATCGGATTTACAGGCCCTAACGGTTCAGCACAGGGAATAGGCGGTATTAAGCTTGAAAGCGGACAGCTTATCTTTTCAAACGCACTGTTACTTGATGAAAACGGTGATGTTTTTATTGATTCGGGAACAGATTATAAGAGCAGAAATAAGATAGATATAAAAGTTCCTCTTGATGAAAATGCGATAGAAGTGTTGTTTACGGATGGTGAGGATTATCTGATGAAAAAAGCGGTTGATTTGTTTACTTTGTTGAATAATCAAAGTCTATTTTTGAAAAGAGAGTAAAAATGTTATATAACATCAAGTTTATCACTGTCAAGATATGGATTGATATTTACATTCAAATGTAAATTGACTGATGAAGATATAAGAAAAGTTTACGACTTAAGACTTGCGTGATACAGGAGTTTTTGGTCTGAGAAATGCACACTTTCTGCTGTCACTTAAGGTGCTATCAATAAAGAAAGCGGACTGACCGGGTTTAGTCAATCCGCTTGAGTATTTAATGGTGCATAATACAAATGTAGCACAGTTTTGTAATTACAATTAACTCACCCTTCCCTAAAAATCATCTTCAGAATATCATAAAAAATCGCCCTCCGGCTTTAGCAGCAATGTTATGCTATAGCCGGAAGGCGATTTTATTATTACCTGAGTGAAGTTACAGCATGTGAAAGATACTGCCTGAAGCGTGCAAGATCTGAAAGATCTACTTTGCCATCTCCGTTAATATCAGCGTTTTTGATTTGTTTTTCTGTGAGAGTATTGTCTCCGATTATTGCAAGTGATAGTTTGGAAAGATCTACAAGGTCAACTACTCCGTCTGAGTTGATATCACCTATACGGGAAGCTATTGGACTACCATGATCCAACATTAAAAAATTCTCAGTATTCACTTCCTTTACTACTATATAACAAAGATCGCCATCAGCAATATGAAACATAGGTTCGACACTGAGATCCTGTAATACTTCTCCTGTTTTATGGCTTCTTATCTCATTTTTCACACCGTCTATTTCATAAAGAACATCTTTACTGCACTCTATATATTCCTTTTTTGTGCATTTATCTTCGGAACTACGGTTAAATCTCACGACATATGATTCTTTTGAATTAACCAGATTGTAAAGATTGTAAATAGACTTTTCCTTCATAATTCTGAGCGCATCCTCACATGAAAGCTCTTCATCCGTTTCATGTAATATACGAAAATCAGCAAATGCTTTTCTGATTCCTTTTTTTGAATTAATTATATATACAAGATCGTTTTTATTTATATGAATCATTTCTGATTGATTAACAGAAAAAGATGTGCCTGACTGTGCAGATATTGAATTCATACCAATTGGATTACCAACAAACATTAAACAACAAAAACAAGCTACTATTTTCTTCATATTAAAGCCACCCCTTCGTTATTCTATGTTTTATAAATACTCATTAACCACTGCATAAGGAAAATTTAATAACAATGCTTGTAAGTTTTTAAATTAATTTCACTTTAAACAAACCTCCTAAATTCTTTTTTAAGAAACTATATTGCAATTATCTCTAAACAAGCTATTTTTTTCATTATAAATCATTTGTGATTTATAGTCAATAATTTTTCAAAAATAAACTTCAAAGGTGGAATTCTAACATCAGATTACGGTATTCTTATGACAAATCTATTCTTGCACAGAGAGATTATAACAAAGTTTTCCAAACCCGCTATTTCGTTCTTTTAAAAAAACTGTTTTACATATATCGGAAAGATATCAGGCAATAATCCCATGAAAAATCGCCCTCCGGCTTTAGCAGTAAAGCTATACTATAGCCGGAAGGCGATTTTATTATAATTATAACAAATGCAAAAATATTTTTACAGAGTTGCATTTGCTGCAATAGTATATATCTTAGTCACATCATCTGCAGTCAGAGCAACAAATCCGCCTGTTTTGCCGTCTTTTATGCCGAATTTTTCTACAAGTACAGGAATGTCCTCAGCCTTTGCCCCAAGCTCTTCAAAGTTTATCGGCATACCGATGTCATGAAGGAAGCTTCTGAAGCAGCGTATACCCTGAAGTGCTGTTTCTTCAGGATTATGAAAGTTCATTTCACAGCCCCATATGCGTACAGCCATCTGAGCAAATCTCATTATATCATGCTTATAAACGAACTCCATCCATGCAGGCATTATGACTGCAAGACCTGCACCATGAGCGCAGTCGTAAAGTCCTGACAGCTCATGCTCGATACCGTGACTGTTCCAGTCCTGGCTTCTGCCCACTCCGACTATATCGTTATGTGCTACTGTACCTGCCCACATGATGTTTGCACGTGCTTCGTAGTTCTGAGGCTCTCTTATTGCTCTCGGAGTTTCCTTGATCATGGTAAGAAGTACAGCCTCACAGAGTCTGTCAGTTATCTCTACTTCCTTTGTGTTTGTAAAGTATCTTTCAAAAACATGCGCCATGATATCTGTAGCGCCGCATGCTGTCTGATATGCCGGAAGAGTCTGCGTAAGAGCAGGGTTAAGAACTGAAAACTTAGGTCTGAGAAGATCCGAACCGGTATCACGTTTCAGCATTCCGTCTTCCTTTGTAACAACAGACGCACCTGAGCCCTCTGAGCCTGCTGCTGCAATGGTGAGAACTGTGCCTATCGGAAGTGCCTTTTCAACCGGCTTTCCTGTTCCGTAAAAATCCCAGAAATCCCCGTCATATAGCACACCGATTGCTATACCCTTGGCAGAATCTATACAGGAGCCTCCGCCTACAGAAAGTATAAAATCAACGTTTTCTTTGCGGCAAAGCTCTATTCCTTCATAGATAAGAGTGTCACGGGGATTTGGCTTTACTCCGCCAAGCTTCACATAGCCTATGCCTTTTTCTTCAAGAGATTTTTCTACTCTTGAAAGAAGTCCCGATCTCTCTGCAGAACCTGAACCATAATGTATGAGAACCTTCGTTCCCCCGTACTTCTTTACTAAGTCTCCGCATTCGTTTTCTCTGTCCTTTCCGAAAACAAATTCTGTAGGACTGCAAAAATTAAAATTATCCATTATCTTTTCACTCTCTTTCCTTAAGCTGCAGACTGTCACACATACAGAAATCCGTATACAGCCGCATTATCTATAACCCGGATTATAATCCTTCGTTTTTTTTATTATACTAAACATCTTTTCTTTTTTATATCATAAAAATGACGTTCTTATCAAAAAACGCTTCGAATTTTTTTATCCGAAGCGTTTTTATGTTTATTTTTTTATCAGATGTTTATCTGGGGAACGGCAGAATGCTCTGCGCTGAAGCTTTCGGTTTTTTCGTTTTTAACTACTTCAACCTTGTTGTACATATCCATACCTGTACCGGCAGGAATAAGCTTACCGATAATAACGTTCTCCTTAAGACCGAGAAGATTGTCGCTCTTTCCTCTGATAGCGGCATCTGTAAGTGCCTTTGTTGTTTCCTGGAAGGAAGCAGCTGAAAGGAAGCTCTCTGAGCTTGATGATGCCTTGGTGATACCCTGAAGTACCGGAACTGCAGTAACAAGTGAAATACCAAATTCACCTGCGTCAATTCTTTCCTGAAGCTCTGCGTTGATAGCGTCGATCTCCTTCTTGTCGATAAGTGATCCCGGGAGCAGATAGCTGCTTCCGCTGTCCTCAACCTTTATCTTTCTGAGCATCTGTCTTACGATAACCTCGATATGCTTATCGTTGATATCAACACCCTGGAGACGGTAAACCTTCTGTACTTCATTAATGATATAATTCTGTACATGCTCAGGTCCCTGAACTGAAAGAATGTCTGCCGGATAACAGTTACCTTCTGTTATCTTTGTTCCCTTTTCAATTATCTCGCCCTCACGTACTCTGAGTTTGAGGTTCCATGGAATCATGTATGATTCCTGCTCGCCTGTTTCTTCGTCAGTGAGGATAACGTTCTTTGTTGTTTTTATTTCTTCAATCGTTACACGACCGCTGAGTCTTGCAATAATAGCTGCGTTCTTAGGACGACGGCTTTCGAAAAGCTCTTCAACTCGTGGAAGACCCTGTGTAATATCTTCTGCAGAAGCGATACCACCTGTATGGAAGGTTCTCATTGTAAGCTGTGTACCAGGCTCACCGATAGACTGCGCTGCTATTACACCTACAGCTTCACCGACAGAAACTATGTTGCCGTTTGCAAGGTTAGCACCGTAACACTTAGCACATACACCCTGCTTAGCCTTACAGTGAAGTACTGAACGGATCTTGATGCGTTCAACACCCATTGAAACTATCTTGTTTGCTTCTGCTTCTGTCATAAGCTTTGTCTTCGGAACAACTACCTCTCCTGTCTCCGGATCACAGAGATTATCAACAAGGTAACGTCCTACAAGTCTTTCTGAAAGCGGCTCGATCATTTCGCTGCCGTTTCTGATCTCAAAGATCTCAAGTCCGTCGTTTGTCTCACAGTCATACTCACGTATGATAACATCCTGTGAAACGTCAACAAGACGTCTTGTAAGGTAACCTGAGTCGGCTGTTCTGAGGGCTGTATCGGCAAGACCTTTACGTGCGCCTCGTGATGATATGAAGTATTCGAGAATGTTAAGACCTTCTCGGTAGTTAGCTCTGATAGGAATCTCGATAGTAGTACCTGATGTATTTGCGATAAGTCCTCGCATACCTGCAAGCTGTCTTATCTGGTTGATACTACCACGGGCTCCTGAGTCAGCCATCATGAAGATAGGATTGTATTTTCCGAGGTTGCCCTTAAGCGCATCGGTAACATCATCTGTTGCCTTGTTCCATATTTCGATTACTCTCTTTGATTTTTCTGAATCAGAGATATAACCGTCGTTGTGGAGCTCGCCTATTGTATCAATCTTCTCCTGTGCTTCACTGAGAATATCCTTCTTCTGCGGAGGAATTGTAGCGTCGCATACAGCAACTGTAATAGCTGCTCTTGTTGAGAACTTGAAGCCGAGTGCCTTTACCTTATCGAGAACCTCCGAAGTTGTTGTTGTACCATGAATTCTGATACAGCGTTCAATGATATCGGAGAGCTGCTTCTTCTTTACAAGGAATGATATTTCAAGATCAAACTGTTTGTCTGAATCTGTTCTGTCTACATATCCAAGGTTCTGAGGAATGTTTTCGTTGAAGATAAGTCTTCCTACTGTACAGTCGATTATCTTGGAAACCTTTCTTCCGCCTATATCCTTTGTTACCTTTACCTTGATAGGTGCATGGAGTGAAACCGCATGCTCGTTATAAGCCATGAGCGCTTCGTTTACATCCCTGAACACCTTGCCTTCACCCAGATCGCCTTCCTTAAGCATTGTAAGGTAGTATGAACCGAGTACCATGTCCTGTGTAGGAACTGCAACCGGACGACCGTCAGAAGGCTTTAAGAGGTTGTTTGCAGCAAGCATGAGAAATCTTGCTTCTGCCTGCGCTTCTGCAGAGAGCGGGAGATGTACAGCCATCTGGTCTCCGTCGAAGTCAGCGTTATAAGCTGTACAAACAAGCGGATGAAGCTTAAGCGCACGACCCTCTACGAGAACCGGCTCAAACGCCTGAATACCGAGTCTGTGAAGTGTGGGGGCACGGTTGAGAAGAACCGGATGATCCTTGATTACATTTTCAAGAGCGTCCCATACTTCTGTTTTTGCTCTGTCAACAAGCTTTCTTGCACTCTTTATGTTTGCTATAACCTTGGTATCAACAAGTCTCTTAAGTACGAAAGGCTTGAAAAGCTCAAGAGCCATTTCCTTAGGAAGACCGCACTGATACATCTTGAGTTCCGGACCTACAACGATAACCGAACGTCCTGAGTAGTCAACACGCTTACCGAGAAGGTTCTGTCTGAATCGTCCCTGCTTACCCTTGAGCATATCAGAGAGTGACTTGAGGGCTCTGTTGTTCGGTCCTGTTACAGGTCTGCCGTGTCTTCCGTTATCTATAAGAGCATCTACTGCTTCCTGAAGCATACGCTTTTCGTTTCTGATGATGATATCAGGTGCTTCAAGAGTAAGCATTCTCTTAAGTCTGTTGTTTCTGTTTATAACTCTTCTGTAGAGATCGTTAAGGTCTGATGTTGCATATCTTCCGCCGTCGAGCATAACCATAGGTCTGAGATCCGGAGGAATAACAGGTACTACATCAAGAACCATCCACTCCGGCTTGTTTCCGGAAAGTCTGAATGCTTCTATTATCTCAAGACGCTTGAGAAGCTTTATCTTTTTCTGTCCTGCAGGAAGATCCTTAAGCTCGTTCTTAAGATCGTTTGCAAGCCATACGAGAGAGTTTACCCAGTTGTCCTTGTTTGCTATCTCGTCAAACTCACCGTTTACGTTTGCATCTGCAATGTTCTGATTGAAAAGCTCTTCGATATACTGAGAACCTGTCTTTACTTTTATGCGCTCAGGCAGACCGTTTATATCCTGCTCTCTGTTAAAACGCATAACCTTCTGTAAAAATACAGATCTCTTTATTACCTGACCCTCTTCATAATCGCTGTTTCCGCCGTTGTCTGTTATAATGTATATTCTCTTGCTAAGATAATCTATGATTTCTCTTTCGCTTATTCCGACAACCTTTGCGAACTCATCGATATGCTGCATGATATATTCGTCATATCTGCCCGGATCGTATTCTTCAAGAAGTTCCTTTATTGCCTCTGCACCCATATCGGCATAAAAATCATCGCCGTACTTTTCAAGTGCGTCAAGATATTCCTTTTCGGAAAGAAGCTGCTTTTTTGTAAACTCCGTAGCATTTCCCGGATCTACAACAATATACTTTGTGAAGTAGAGTATCTCTTCAAGACGCTTCTGCGAAACCTCAAGCACCTGTCCGATTCTTGATGGTGTTCCCTTGAAGTACCAGATGTGTGATACCGGAGCTGCAAGCTCGATATGACCCATTCTTTCACGTCTTACCTTTGCACGTGTTACTTCAACTCCGCAGCGGTCACAGACCTTGCCCTTGAATCTTATCTTCTTGAACTTACCGCAGTGACACTCCCAGTCCTTGGTAGGTCCGAAGATCCTTTCACAGAAAAGACCGTCACGTTCAGGCTTCTGTGTTCTGTAGTTTATTGTTTCAGGACGTTCTACAGCACCAAACGACCATGTGCGAACCTGTTCAGGTGAAGCAAGCCCTATTTTTATTGATTTGAATTCGTTAAATTCCAAAGCACTATCCTCCCATAATAAGAGGCAAGCTGTAAAAAGAAGAAGGCTTCTTTTTACTGCTTAACTCTATAAAACTCTGATCAAATTATTATCTGTTAAAAATCATCGTTATCTTCGACAGAAGACAGATCATCATAGCTGAAGTCATCTTCAGAGTCATATGCAAAGTCGTCAGGCTCTTCATCTGTATTGCTGTCAACAGCAATACCGGATTCACCGGCTTCTTCTGCATCATAATAGTTTTCCGTTGACGGCATAGCGGTGTCATCGTTAGCCGATGCAGGCTGCGGAATTATATCATCGTCAAACGTCTGCTTAAGGTCTATTTCATTCTGATCTTCATCAAGAACCTTAACGTCAAGACCAAGTGACTGAAGTTCTTTTATAAGAACCTTGAACGCTTCAGGGAAGCTCGGCTTAGGAACGTTCTGACCCTTTACTATCGCTTCATATGTGTTTACACGTCCTACCGTATCGTCGGACTTAACTGTGAGGATTTCCTGAAGAGTATACGCTGCGCCGTACGCTTCGAGAGCCCAAACTTCCATCTCACCGAAACGCTGTCCGCCGAACTGCGCCTTACCGCCGAGAGGCTGCTGTGTAACGAGAGAGTACGGACCTACGGAACGTGCGTGGATCTTATCATCAACAAGGTGGTGGAGCTTAAGGTAGTACATATATCCTACTGTTACTCTGTTGTCAAACGGTTCACCTGTACGTCCGTCATAAAGAGTAAACTTACCGTCCTCGTTAAAATCAACACCGTTAAAGAGTTTATCCGGGTCATCAACCATCTTGAGATGCTTGTCAGCTTCGTTGAAGCATGCACGGATATCTTCTTCGTGAGCACCGTCAAATACAGGTGTCATGATCTTCCAGCCAAGTGCCTTGGCAGCAATACCGAGATGAACCTCAAGTACCTGACCGATGTTCATTCGTGAAGGAACGCCGAGAGGATTGAGAACAATATCGAGCGGTGTTCCGTCAGCAAGGAACGGCATATCTTCCTGCGGCAGGATACGTGAAACGACACCCTTGTTTCCGTGACGTCCGGCCATCTTGTCTCCGACAGAGATCTTTCTCTTCTGAGCGATATAGCAGCGAACGAGCATGTTTACGCCAGGGCTGAGCTCATCACAGTTTTCTCTTGTAAATATCTTTACGTCAACAATTACACCGGCTTCTCCGTGAGGAACCTTGAGTGAATTGTCACGGACTTCTCTTGCCTTTTCACCGAAAATAGCTCTTAAGAGACGTTCCTCAGCTGTAAGCTCAGTTTCACCCTTTGGTGTTACCTTACCTACGAGAATATCGCCGGCACGAACCTCAGCACCGATACGGATAATACCGTTTTCATCAAGATCCTTGAGAGCATCATCACCTACGTTAGGAATATCTCTTGTTATCTCTTCAGGTCCGAGCTTGGTGTCTCTTGCTTCTATTTCGTATTCTTCTATATGGATCGAGGTATACATATCCTCGCGTACAAGTCTTTCGTTAAGGAGAACAGCGTCCTCGTAGTTGTAGCCTTCCCATGTCATGAAGCCGATGAGAGCGTTTTTACCGAGTGATATCTCACCTTCACAGGTTGCAGGACCGTCTGCAAGTACCTGACCCTTTGTTACCTTCTCGCCCTTGTTCACGATAGGTCTCTGGTTTATACATGTACCCTGGTTGGAACGCTTGAACTTTGTGAGTTTGTACTTGTGTTCGATGAGATTATCGTCCTTTACTACTATCTCATCTGCACATACAGATACTACTTCACCGTCGCAGTCTGCTACGATACATACCCCTGAGTCAACAGCAGCCTTGTATTCCATACCTGTACCTACGATAGGATTTTCTGTCTTGAGAAGCGGAACAGCCTGTCTCTGCATGTTTGAACCCATGAGCGCACGGTTTGCGTCGTCGTTTTCAAGGAACGGAATCATAGCTGTAGCAACAGATACAACCATCTTAGGAGATACGTCCATAAAGTCAACTATCTCGTTATCACACTCGAGTATCTTATCCTGATAACGTGCATTTACCTTGGCTCTTACAAACTTTCCTTCTTCTGTAAGCGGTTCGTTCGCCTGAGCTACAACATAGTTGTCTTCAACATCAGCTGTCATATATACAACTTCGTTGGTTACAACACCTGTAGTCTTGTCTACCTTACGGTAAGGAGCTTCTATAAAGCCGTACTCGTTGATTCGTGCAAATGTTGCAAGATATGAGATAAGACCGATGTTAGGTCCTTCAGGAGTCTCGATAGGACACATTCTGCCGTAGTGGCTGTAGTGAACATCTCGTACCTCAAATCCGGCTCTGTCTCTTGAAAGACCGCCCGGACCGAGTGCGGAAAGACGTCTCTTGTGTGTAAGCTCTGCAAGAGGGTTAGTCTGATCCATGAACTGTGAAAGCGGTGAAGAACCGAAAAATTCTTTTATTGCAGCAGTTATAGGACGTATGTTTACAAGAGACTGAGGAGTTATTGTGTCCATATCCTGAGACTGAGTGTTCATTCTCTCACGAATAACTCTTTCCATTCTTGTGAAGCCTATTCTGAACTGGTTCTGGAGAAGCTCACCTACAGAACGGATTCTTCTGTTTCCGAGATGGTCTATATCATCAGGAGTTCCTATACCGTTGCAGAGATTGAGGAAGTAGCTGATAGTAGCATATATATCATCAAGTATGATGTGCTTAGGAATGAGCTCGTCGATTCTGTTCTTAACGTTTTCTTCGATCTCATCGCCTTCGCAGTTTTCGAGGATATCCTTGAGAACCTTGAAGTATACCTTTTCGTTGATACCGTACTTTGTAATATCAAAGTCAACATAAGGAGCGATATCAACCATACCGTTACCGATGATCTTTACTTCTTTTTCTACAAGACGGGTAGCCTTTTCACCTGTAGCTGTTGTAAAGTCTTCCTTTACATCAACAGTTACAAAGGCTTCCATTACACCTGCCTGTTCTATTTCGAGAGCCTTTTCGTATGAGATCATATCGCCTTCGTCTGCCATGAACTCACCGGTAAGTGAATTTATAACCGGTCTTGAAAGCTTATGTCCGGCAAGTCTTGAAGCAATGCCAAGCTTCTTGTTGTACTTGTATCTTCCGAACTTGCAGAGGTCATATCTCTTTGCATCAAAGAAAAGGTTGTTTATATGTGAAAGCGCACTTTCAACTGTCGGAGGCTCGCCCGGACGAAGCTTCTTGTAAACGTCTATGAGAGCGTCCGAGTTGTTCTTTGTTCCGTCCTTCTGGATTATTGTCTGGTTAAGTCTTTCGTCGAAACCGAACATCTGCTCGATCTCTTCATCAGTACCCACGCCAAGTGCTCTGATAAATGTTGTAAGCGGTATTTTTCTGTTCTTATCTATACGGACATACACAACATCGTTCGAATCCATTTCGTATTCGAGCCATGCACCGCGGTTCGGGATAACTGTCGACTTGTAAAGGTTTTTACCTGTTTTATCCTTTTCAAAAGAATAATAAACACCTGGAGATCTGACAAGCTGTGATACGATTACACGCTCAGCACCGTTGATGACAAAAGTACCGCTGTCTGTCATAAGCGGAAAATCGCCCATGAAGATCTCGCTTTCCTTAACGTCACCCGTTTCCTTGTTCCAGAGCGTTGCAATAACTCTAAGAGGTGCTGCATAAGTAACATCGCGTTCTTTGCACTCTGCAATCGAGTACTTAGGAGTGTCGTCAATTTTGTAACCTGTAAAACTTAAAACCAAATTTCCGTTGTAGTCAGTAATAGATGCTACATCCTGAAAAACCTCTTTAAGACCCTCCTCTTTAAACCATTTGTAAGAATTTTTCTGTACTTCGATAAGATTTGGCATTTCGAGAGCCTCATTTATTTTACCGAAGCTCATTCTGACATTTTTTCCGAGCTGCTTAGGCTTGACATTCACCATAGGTGTCTGGTCCTCCTTTTTGTTGTTAGTCTGCTTCATGAAATACAGGGAGAATTTTCTGTAAAACAAAAAACAAATAATAAAAACTATTGCTATTTTTAAACATCTGTGATATACTATATCATAGTATCAGAAGCATAAATTTAGCCATTTTGATACATTATATAATTATACTATACTACTTTTGAAAAGTCAATGGCTTAAAAAAAGATTGTTATTTCATCCGTATTTTCGTTCCGAATATACGGTTTTTTTGTTGATTTTACTGCAGAAAATGAACCTTTTTCTTCCTGAAAATATTTTAAAAAATTATAGTAAATGCTCAGAATATTTTTGCATCTGCATTTTTCTATAAAAAACCCTTTATGAAAATATTTTCCTGTAATATATTGATTTTTATTCCAGATTATGATAATATTATTCTAAGGAATTATCCAATATATTCCGAAAGGAGAAGAGAAATTTTTTATGTTTTCAAAAATCAACACTATGGGACTGTACGGTCTCAACGCATTTCCGGTAGACGTGGAAACCGATATAAGCATGGGGCAGCCTGCCTTCGAAATTGTCGGACTTCCCGATATGGTAGTGAAGGAAAGCCGGGAAAGAATAAAATCCGCCCTCAGAGCCGGCGGAATAAAATTTCCGAACGCAAGAGTCATGATAAATCTCGCACCTGCCGATACACGCAAAAGCGGCTCTGTTCATGATATGGCTATTTTTATGGGACTGCTTACCGCAATGGACTGTATTTCCGCTGTTCCTGAGGACTGCTGCTTTATCGGCGAGGTCTCGCTAAACGGAAACATCCGTCATGTCAATGGTGTTCTTCCTATGACGCTTATGGCCCTTAAAAACGGAATAAAGCATATTTTTGTTCCGTCAGACAACGCTTTTGAGGCTTCAGTAGTTGACGGAATATGCGTTTATGGTGTAAAATCTATTATAGAACTTATCGACCATTTTTCTGACAGAAAAAAGCTTGTGCCTTCGGAAAAATACAAAATTCCCGAAGCGCAGTATATTTCTGCCCTTGATTTTTCCGATATAAAAGGTCAGCAGGCAGCAAAGCTCGCTCTCGAAATAGCCGCAGCAGGTGGTCATAACGCACTGCTCATCGGCAGTCCCGGAAGCGGAAAAAGCATGCTTTCAAAAAGACTGCCGGGAATACTCCCTCTCATGACTTTTGAAGAGTCGATAGAAACCACAAACATTCACTCTATATCCGGGCTTCTTGACAAGGATACTCCGCTCGTTACAGTAAGACCCTTCCGTGCCCCGCATCACACCATATCATCTGCCGGTCTGGCAGGTGGAGGCAGCATACCGCATCCGGGCGAGATCTCCATAGCGCATAACGGACTTCTTTTTCTTGATGAGCTTGCCGAGTTTGACAGAAAAACTCTCGAAATCCTCCGTCAGCCTCTTGAAGAACAGAAGGTCACAATATCCCGTGCTATGGGAACTATCACATATCCGTCGTCAATAATGCTCATAGCTGCTATGAACCCCTGTCCTTGCGGTTTTTTCGGACATCCCAGAAAAAAATGCATCTGCACTCCCAAGCAGGTATCAAACTATCTTTCAAAAATCTCCGGTCCGCTCCTTGACAGACTCGATCTTCACATTGAGGTAGCACCGGTGGAGTTTGAACATCTTTCATCATCTTCACAGGAAGAAAGCTCTGAGGCTATCAGAAAAAGAGTTCAGTCAGCAAGAGAGGTCCAGCTTGAAAGATTTCACGGAACAGATATTTCCTGTAACGCAAGGATAACTTCATCAAAGCTCCGCGAGTTCTGCCCTATGGAGGACAACGCCAAAATATTTTTGGGAAATGTCTTTGACAAAATGGGCCTCTCCGCTCGTGCTTATGACAGAATACTTAAGGTTTCAAGAACTATTGCCGACCTTGACGGCAAAGAGGTCATAGCAAAAAATCATATTTCACAGGCCGTTCAGTACAGGTCTCTTGACAGAAAATACTGGAATCAGGGCGGCTGATATACGATACAAATATTTCAGAACAGGATTGAAAAAAATGATAAAACTTATTGCAAGCGATATGGACGGTACACTTCTTGATGACGCCAAGAACTTCCCGCCTGATTTTTTCAGTATACTCGACAGACTCGAACGTCACGACATACAGTTTGTCATAGCAAGCGGAAGGTCATACCGTGCCCTGAAACCGCTTTTTAACGAATACTGCAGCCGCCTTACCTTCATATGCGACAACGGTGCTTTTATCGTCAGAAACGGAAAAACTGTATTCACAAGCGCAATCCCTGCCGAAACTCTGAAGGACATAGTAAACAATTGCTACGAAAAGCTTCCCATGGCTTACCTCGTAATGTGCGGCACAAAGGGGATATATGTATCAGACAGGGTAAAGCCCCGTTCTGAAAAGGAACTCGGCTTCTACTACAGCTCTCGCATAGTCTGTGATGATCTCAGGGAAATAAACGACGAGATCTTCAAGATAGCAATATATGATGAAAACGATCCTCAGAAATACTCATATCCTGTTCTGAACCGGATATACGGAAACGACCTTACACTTCAGGTTTCCGGACATCTGTGGATGGACATAATGAACAGCGGCATAAACAAAGGAACGGCACTTGAAAGCATTCGTGACTCTCTGGGCATCACTTCCGAAGAAACAATGGCGTTCGGGGATTTTTACAACGATATAGAGCTTCTTAAACGTGCGGAGCACAGCTTTGTAATGGCAAACGCAAACGATGATATGAAGGCATACGGAAAATATACCGCAGCCTCAAACAACGAATACGGTGTAACAAAAGCTATCTCCGGATATCTCGACAAGAACGGACTGCTTTGATTCTATAAAACAAACGACAATTCTATTTGTCGTTTACCATCGCCGGTATGCACGAAGCTTTCTGTAGCTTAGTGAAGTGAAAGCCAATAAAAATAAAGGAGCTTTTTTAAAATGAAAAAATTTACTGCCGCTGCAGCAAAATATATCAAAAACCTTGACAAGCTGCTTCTTCTCGCCGTCTGTCTGTGTACAGTGCTCGGCATAGTTCTTCTGTACTCGATGACCAAAAACGGCACAGTCAGCCCGGGAACATTCAAAACACAGGCTGTCTCCATGATAATAGGTCTTATTGTCTGTCTTCTGATATCCTACTTCGATTACCGGGAGATAGCAAAGCTATGGTTTCTCTATGTCCCCGTCGCCCTCATACCCGTACTTCTTACTTTTACATCTCTCGGCGTAGGCGTTGAAGGAACAGATGATGTCGCGTGGCTGAAACTCGGACCTATAACCTTCCAGCCCGCCGAAGTACTAAAAACAGCGTTCCTGCTTTCTTTCTCATATCATCTTTACAAAGTACGCGAGGATCTGAACAACCTGATAAATATACTTCTCATCTGTCTGCACGGAGCCATACCCATACTCATAGTAATGAAGCAGGGGGACCATGGTACAGCTCTTGTGTTTATAATGATGTTTCTTGTTATGCTTTATTCCGCAGGACTTTCCATACTGTATATCATTCCTGCCCTGCTGTGCGTACCTATAGCGATATTCGTTGCGTGGAAATATTTACTCGGTTCTGTCCAGAAGGAACGAATACTGATACTTTTCAATCCCGGAAGCGACCCTGAGGGCCTCGAATGGCAGCAGGATCTCGGTCTCTCTTCACTGGCTTCGGGAAATATTTTCGGAAACGGACTTTTCGGAAACGAAAAAAGCAACGTTCCGGAAATATATAACGACTTTATTTTTTCATATGTGGGATATGTTTTCGGTTTTGTCGGATGCATGGCGCTTATTGCAGTGTTTGCTTTTATCTGCATAAAAATAATCGCTGACAGCCGTATAGCAAGAGAGGAGCTCGGCAAAAACATATGCATGGGCGCATTTGCACTTATTTTTACTCACTGCACGCTTAACATAGGCATGGTTCTCAAGGTGATGCCTGTTATCGGTATCCCTCTCCCCTTCGTAAGTGCCGGAGGAACTGCTCTTGTAAGCATGTATATTGTTATAGGCTTTGTACTGAGTGCAAGACAGCACAACGAAAAAATATACCGTATGTTTGCATGACAAGCTGATTTTTTTATCGCAGAATACTCCGTATTATCTGTATTTAACACTTTATTTTTTCATTGACGTACTTCAACTGTCATTGACTACAAAACAGCATTTTTTTCAAAAAACAAAGCCAATAATACTTGAATTTTTTTACGGAATATGATATACTAACTTCGTTAGTTTTTAAGCTTTGGCAATTGTCGTGGTAAGGAAAAAACGCACTGTCAGCAAGGCACTTTCAAGTGGAATCCTTAAAAACACAACAGGCTGAGGCTTATTGTACACACATCGGTATTCACATATTACCGTAAAAATTAAGGAGGACTATATGGACACAAACAAAAGACCTGATAATATGCTTCGTATCACTACTACGGAACTTGCAAATGCTTTTATCGATGAACAGGTTGCAGCAGTTCGCGAACAGGTAGGCGATAAAAAGGTGCTTTTGGCGCTTTCAGGTGGTGTTGACAGCTCAGTAGTTGCCGCTCTGCTCATAAAGGCTATCGGCAAGCAGCTCGTATGCGTACACGTTAATCACGGACTCATGAGAAAAGGCGAAAGCGAACAGGTAATAGAGGTTTTTCAGAATCAGCTTGATGCTAACCTCGTTTACATTGACGCTACAGACCGTTTCCTTGATTTACTTAAAGACGTTGCAGACCCTGAGAAAAAGCGTAAAATAATCGGCGGCGAGTTTATAAAGGTATTTGATGAGGAAGCTCGCAAGCTCGAAAACATTGACTTCCTTGCACAGGGTACAATCTATCCCGACATTCTCGAAAGCGACGGTGTAAAGGCACATCACAACGTTGGCGGACTTCCTGAGGACATGCAGTTTGAGCTTGTTGAACCTGTCAAGCTGCTTTACAAGGACGAAGTAAGAGTTGTGGGCAGAGCACTCGGTCTTCCTGAAAGCATGGTAGATCGTCAGCCATTCCCGGGTCCGGGTCTCGGAGTACGCTGCCTCGGTGCAATCACCCGTGACCGTCTCAATGCACTCCGCGAAGCTGACGCTATACTTCGTGAAGAATTTGACAACGCCGGTCTTAACAAGACTGTATGGCAGTATTTTATTGCTGTACCTGATGTAAAGAGCGTAGGTGTTAAGGACAGCAAGCGTTACGAAGGCTGGCCGGCTATCATCCGTGCTGTAAATACAACAGACGCTATGAGTGCTACTATTGAGGAAATTCCTTATGAGCTTCTTCATAAGATCACTGCACGTATCACTGCTGAGGTTGAAGGAATCAACAGAGTTCTGTATGATCTGACACCTAAGCCGATTGGTACTATTGAGTGGGAATAAAATAATCAATCCCGAAAACCTCTAAGCGAAGGGGTTTTCGGGATTTTCTTTTGTCTTTTGATAACAGATTGATAACAGGAAGCTGTGTGCAATTATTCTTCGTCACAAGTGGCTTGAGAGTTATCTCTCCATTCCTTTGTTGGCTTATGCTTGCCGCAGTCGTCTGCGGTAGCAGGCCAGTTAAGCTTCCATTCTGTATATTCGGCCTTGCTGATGACTCCATCGGCTGTCCGTGACAGTTCGTGACAGCTGTGACGGTTTTTATGATAGCGGTGGAGGTGTGTAAATAACCGTCACCAGCCGTCACGCAAGGGAGTCCAGAGGGAACGTCTGGCGCAATGATACTTTTGATAGAAGCCTAAGCGTATGTCAAAAGTATCATTGCGTTACTTTCGCAGAAAGTAACAAAGGCGAGGTTAGTTTGAACAGATATTGAAATCTGTAGTTATATAAACCATATAGGTCCAACAATAAATATCCCCCAAAAGAAAACAGTAGCAAAAACAAATGCTTCGGAAACAC
>SVNR01000053.1 GCA_015066815.1 Ruminococcus sp. | reverse complement strand
ATTCGTGCAAATATCAAACAAGAGAATTTAAACAAATACATAAAAAGCATCAATTTTGCAATAACAAAGTAAAAACGAGCAAATCACGTATATGCGTGGTTTGCTCGTTTTAGGTGTAAAACTCGGGAGCTGTTTTTGCTTGTGTTATCGGATGTGCATGTGCGTTGATAAGCAGATTTTCAACTGATACAGCAACAGCAACTGTTGTTTCATTGTTTATTTTTGCAGTACCGTCTGTATTTTCAGAGATAATTCCGGGTGAATACTTTGTAAGTTGTGTGTATTTGTTGAGTGGTGAAATAATTATGTGATTTTTGCAATTGTTAATTGACCTTTGCTTTTATAAAAAATATATGCTATAATTATAATAACTACAAAAATATTTTTTATGAAAGGAGACAGACTATGAGTCAGACAACCAAGCTCACTTATGTTGTAAGCCCTAACGATTTTATCAATGCAGGAAACGTATCAGAGGATCTGAAGCTGAAGCTGTCAGAGATGAACATAGATGCAGAAATAATCAGAAGAGTAACGCTTGCCGTATATGAAACTGAGTTGAATATGATAATACATGCAAACGGCGGAATCATAGAAGCGGAAATTATGCCTGAGCTGCTCAGAATTGAAGCAGCAGATAACGGTCCCGGTATTGCTGATGTTGATAAGGCCATGGAACCCGGTTTCACGACGGTATCTCCGGATTCTGAGATCAGAACGCGCGGTATGGGTACAGGTCACGGCTTTTCAAACATAAGAAAGTGTACGGATTCCTTTGAAGTAGAAACCGAACTCGGTTTAGGAACTACTCTTAAGTTTGAGATCAATCTTATATAACAAAAAATCCCCTTCGGTATTAAACCGAAGGGGATTTTTTTAACTGTTATAATAGGAGTCAAGAAACGTACGTATTATAATCTGTTCTTTAATATATTATGATAAAAAACTGTTCTTTAACATGATAAGGTCGATGATTGAAACCTTACCATCGTTGTTAAGGTCAGCATTTGTCTTGTTCTGTGAGCTGAGTGTTTTCTTTCCAACGATAGCCTGCATCATTGAAACAAGGTCAGTGGAAGTAACAACACCGTTGCCGTCTACGTCACCCTTTACGTTTGCTATAGGAGCAGAAGTAGCCTTAGGAGTTGTAGTAGCCTTAGGAGTTGTAACAGGCTTAGCAGTTGTTGTAACTGAAGAAGAACCCTTGCCGTCTGTGTAAACAGTGATCGAATCAATTGTGAACTGCTTGCAGTCTATCCACCAGATACCGAACTTGAGCTCGCCGCCGTACTGTGTCTGGATTATCTTAGATGTTGCTGAATCGATTTCCCATGTGATAGTGCCTGAGTTTCCTGAGATAGTCTTGGACATGTCCTTTGTCTGTGTCCAGTAGCTATCTGCAGCAACGCTTGTTGAAGAACCGAAAGCACCCTGCCACTTGCCTATGCTCTTGGAAGAAGAGATGTTTATATCAACCTTTGTGATCTTTTCGCTTGTAGGAATACCGAATTCTGACCACTTCCAGCCGATCATCTTGTCATCTTCAGGAAGCTTGTCATAGTCAACAGCCTGGCCGAGCTTGAGAACATAACCATCACCTGATGATGTACCGGGATCAGATGGCTTTGTTGTCTGAGTAGGAGCAGGAGTAGATGGATTTGAAGGAGGTGTTGTAGTCGTATTTGAAGGAGGAGCAATCGGATTACCTACGCCGTTTGACTTAGCTCCCGGGATAGAAGATTCGATAGAACCTGTCTTATACTTATCATAGAGACCGGCAGCTGCACCAACGAGACCTGCGTTGTAGTCACAAGCAACTTCGTTACAGATGTAGTCTGAGATATCATCGTGATAAGTACCGTTTGCTTCTTCAGGACCACCTACGAGTGCACCTACGAGAAGGTGACTGCCGTTCGGATTAACTGTCTTGTTTGAACCCATTTGATCATAGCTGTTCCAGCCTGAAGCTGCTCTGTGGTGTGGGTTCTTTGCACAGTTATCAGCATAGCCTACAACATAGCAAGTTCTTGATGGGTTTTCACCGAGAAGATAGTTCATCTGTCCCTTTGCCCATGATGTGTAGTCAGCGTTTGAGTGCTTGGAAGCAACAAGTGCTGTAAACTGCATGGAAGCGTTGATTCTTGCACTGCCCCACTTGTCGAGGAACATGTAGTTGCTTCCTGTAGCCTTGGTTCCGATATAGCCATTTGCCTTGCTCCAGTCACCTGTTGCATAGCCGAGGAGACAAGCAGCACCAAGGTCTGCGTCGTTCCAGCCGTGTACCCAACCGATGTATGGGTTCTGCTTGCTCTTGAGGTCGTTGAGGTAAGAACCTTCCTTTGTAGCAAGATAGAGCCAGCCTGCAGCCCAAGCCTGTTCGTCTGTACACTTGCTGCTCTTGTAGAATGTCTGACCGCCGTCAGCGTGTGTTGTACATGTGTTATGTGTTGTTGAGTACTTGTAAAGAGCCTTTGCGTACTTAAGGTCTTCAGTGTTTCCGAAGTTTATGTAGTTTACTGCGAGTGCAGCTGCATATTCAGCAGCAATATCAGCTGAACCGTTTGATGTCCAGTACATCTTACGAGTGTCCTTCTGAGCTTCAGGGGATCCCCAGTAAGCGTGGTCAACTGCGCCATCGCCCTTCTGATAGAGGAGGCTTGTAACGTTTCCGCTTCCATCAAGCTTTGTTGAAGCTCTGAAGAAGTCAGCACAGTAGTTTGTTATTGTTTTTAAGTGTCCTGTAAGACCAAGTGAATCAAAAGAATTCTTGAACTCGTAGTAAGCCCAGCCGAGTGTTGAAGCTGAGTAGCCGAGCGGGAGACCGAATACAGCGTGGTCACCGGCGTCGTGTAAACCGCCCGGAACTTCGTCAGAAGTATGGCAGTTGCCTCTCCATGTGAGAAGGCTCTTTGACTCTACGTCCTTACCGCACATGTTTGCATCATAGAAGAAGAGTGACTGCTGTAAAAGCTTTGCGTAGTTGTCTGTAGAAGCAGCATTTACAACTTCCTGAGTGATTTCAGGCTTTGATGCGTTCATCAGTCCTGTAGAAGAGAGTGTAAGTGCAAGTGCAGCTACTGCAGCGATTGCCTTGCGGGCAAACATTTTTTTTGACTTCATTGGTAAAAATCATCCTTTCAAATTTTTCAAAAATTAAAATAAATGCAACTTATTTCAATCAATTCCATACAACATTATTATACACAAAAAAAACAAATTTGTGAATACTTTTTTCTGGTTTTTTGAAAAATTAATACTTTGTTCATAATTATTCCTGATTTCATAAAAAAATATTTCCTGTACTCAAAAAAGCACAGGAAATATAGGGGGTTATGGTGTTATATCAGTAGTTACCTTGAGTTTGTTTCAGCGCCGGAATAAAGAGATGATGAGGTTGTCGGAGTATCGGTTACACCGGAAAGCTCTGTTATATCTACATCAACTGTATAGTTACCGTATACCCAGACGTTTTTGTATTCGGTAGGAGGGTGGATAAACGCCTTATAGGTGTTGACGCCGGGATTGATTTTTCCTGTATCGGATACTGAGCTTTTTGATATGTCGATCTCTACGATAAGATCATCTGCTGTGAGCTTTGCAATATCTGCTGCGGGTCCGACGATAGTAACATTGTCTAACCTCTGGGTTATGATCTCTACGCTGTATTTTGACTGATAGGGGTTTTTTATGTTGAAGTGGCTGTTGGTGTTCAGTACACCGTCAAAGGTTTTTTCTTCTATACCCTTGTTGTCGAAGGTCACATAGCATGTAGGAATGTTTGTGTTGTTTGAAAGCTTAGGATAGCTTTCAAGTGCCTGGTTCAGATCAAATATCGTAGAAAAATCTTTTCCTATCTGGTTAAGAGAAATATTCTGTTCAGAAGAAACAGGCAGAGTATCCATTTCGTCAAGAGACGGATCGTCTGAAGAAACTGACAGAGTCGGAGTACTGAGAGTAAGACGTTTTAAGATAAAGTCCTTGTTAAAATAGTCAGGTGCGTCAACAAGACTGTATGTGATATCGAGATTTTTGATTTTTGAGATGTTTATCATGACAGAAAGCTCTTCCTTGTTGATAAAGAACTGCTCCTTTGCAGAATACGGCTCTATAAGATGGTTTATATCATGTCCTTCATTATCAATAAAAGTAAGGTTTTTGAAGTTAGTGTCTATTGAAAGTGATTTTCTTGAATCATATGAAACCTTGTGAGGGATATTGAGAGTGCAGCCTTCTATCATGTTTATGAGTGGTTCAGGACCTGTTATGGATACTGAATCACAGTTTATGTTTTTTATTTTGTAGCCGTCGGCAGCTGTGATGTTCGGTGCGTTGATGTTTGAAATCTCGATGTTTTTGGTTATTTCCTTATAAAAATAAACCTTTGCTTTTTTTACATCAGTGAGCTGATAGTCACAGTCTATGTTGTTTCCGTCTGACTTGAAGAGCTGGATGTTTACAGAAACCGGCTGTTCACCTGTGTAATTGTCGGGGATTATTTTTGCATAGAAGGAATCCTTGGTGAGAAAGCCTATTTTTGTTCTGTTGGCAGCTACCCGGATATCTACGGTGTCTATATCGGAATCGTATATCCTGTAGCCTTCTTCATCAGCCGGAGTTCCTATGAGACTTGCTTCATAATCTATAGTGATATCGTTTATGTATTTTGATATATCAGGGTATTCCCGTGTTGTGATGAACCCCCATATAACAACAGCAAGAAAACAGGAAAAAATAAGACGGATAGGCTCACGATAAAAGTTTCTCAGTTTTTCTTTTATTAGTTTTGATCTTTCTTCCTTGTCTTTTTCTATGAACCTTATGAGCTTTTTTTTGAAGATTTCGAATAATTGCTTTATCGTTTTTTCTTTATGTTCATGAGTTTTATTTTTTTTCATTTATTCTCCTTGATCATCTTTGGTTTTATTTTCGTTATCTGTTTCATCAGAAGAAGCTGTGTCTGTGAGGCTTTCGTTATCTGTTCCGTCTGAAAAAACTGTGTCAGTCAATTCATCCGGAAGTTGTTTTTTCTGAGCTTCAGCCAGTGGAATAAGAGTCTCCTTCAGAAATACGTTAAGAGATCTTGGTGTGAAGTTTCGCTGAAGTTCTCCGTCAATAGCGACTGAAATAGTTCCTGTTTCTTCAGAAACAACAACAACAAGAGCGTCAGAGTTTTCACTCATACCTATAGCAGCTCTGTGTCTTGATCCAAGGTTTTTGCTTATAAACTCTTCACGTTCTGGCTTAGGTAAAAAGCATCCTGCAGCATAGATCATTCCGTCTCGTATGATTACAGCGCCGTCATGGAGAGGTGCTTTAGGATAAAAGAGATTTCCGAAGATTTCACCGCTTGTGAGACCGTTCATGACTGTTCCGGTGCTTATTTCTTCGCCGAGTCTGGTTTTTCTTTCGATAACTATAAGAGCTCCGGTATATGTGCGTGAAAGCTCATCGCATGCCTCACAGATATCATCTATACATTTTGTCCACTTGGCTATGTGGTCGTCGGAATCCGGGAAAAAGGAGAATTTTTTGACACTTGTCCGTCCGACCTTTTCAAGCGCTCGTCTCATTTCGGGCTGGAACATTATCAGTATGGCTATGAATCCGTTGTTTAGTACGACTGAAAGAAGAAATTCCATTGTTTTTATGTGGAAGGTCGAACAGATAACATAAGCTGCAAAAAGAAAAACAATTCCTTTTGCAAGCTGTGCAGCACGTGTTTCGAGCATGAGTTTGAAAAGCTTGTTTATGATAACAGTAAGAAATATTATGTCGATTATATCAATCAGTGAGATTGTGGTTATTATACTCCAGATGGATGAAAAAATTCCGTATATAAGCTCCAAAAGTTTCACGTCCTTATGTTTAAGGGAATATGTATCGGGCTTTATATGCCCGATTGTGTAAATACACTTAATTATATTTTATCACAAATTCATATTTTTTCAATAGTTAAATCATATTTTTAATTTCCTGACACAATTTTTTCACTTCTGTTTCTCTGTTGAATACTGAAGGAGCAAACCTGACAGTTCCGGTGCCGGTATTAAGAGTACGATGTGCGAGTGCGGAGCAGTGGAACCCGGCACGAAGACAGAAGCCTTTTTCGTTAAGATGAGCGGATACGTCCTCGGACGGCATACCTTCTATATTGAACGAAACAATAGGAACATACAATCCGGCAGGTGAACGGTATATAGTTATTCTGTCACTGTGTGAGAGCTGTGAAACAAATATATCCGTGAGATGGTTTTCGTATTTTATTATTCTTTCGGGAGTCATACGGTTCAAAAATCTGATCCCGGCACAGACGGAAGCGATGCCCGCGGTGTTAAGTGTGCCGCTTTCAAGCGAATCGGGAAGAAAATCAGGCTGCGTAAGCTCAAGAGATCCGCTTCCTGTTCCGCCGTGCAAGAGGGGCTTTATAGGAAAGTTGCCGTCTGTTATGAGAAGTCCTGTTCCGGCTATACCGTACAGACCCTTATGACCGCTCGTACAGAGAATGTTGATACCGTTTTTTTTCAGAGAGACCGGTATTACACCGCATGCCTGAGCCCCGTCTGCGATAAGACAGATGTTTTTCTGTCTGCATATTCCTGAGAGAGCATCAACAGGAAGTATTTTGCCTGTAACATTGCTTGCGAGGGTGCATACGATGGCCTGAGTTCTGTTGTTTATGGCACGTCTGAATGCTTCTATAGTTTTTTCGTCATCATCATACACCTCTGCAATAGTCAGTGTGATAAGTCCCTGACGTTCGAGTGCGACAAGCGGGCGTATGACTGAGTTGTGTTCAAGACTGCTTGTTACTACATGTGCTCCGGGCTTCAGTACACCCTTTATTGCAGTGTTCAGGGCATGAGTACAGCTGCTGCAGAAAATAACGTTTTCCGGTTGGGCGTCAAAAAAATCAGCTATGACCTCTCTTGCTTTGTATACCATTTCCGAGGCTCTGAAGGATAGCGTATGACCTCCTCTTCCGGAGTTTCCTCCATAGTTGCTTACTGCATATGAAACAGCATGCTTTACTTCGTCGGGCTTTGGAAAAGTAGTTGCGGCATTATCAAAGTTTACCGGTCTGTCTATCATATCAGAGCACCGCCGTTCTTCCGCAAGTCTGGCATTTTTTCCTTCAGTATAGATATGGCACGTTCCTTGTCGGAAAGGATTCTGAGAGTATATATACAGCCGTCGGTCGGACTGGTCATTTTTCCTGGCAGTGACTTTATTCCGTGTGCAGAAAGCAGATTCTGAGCTTTTATCTGTGCAGTGGGGGAGCGGAAGTTCAGAGTATAGTTTTGCATTTTTTGTCACCTCTTTGATTTTTATTGCCGGGGGCATGGAAAATACCATGCCCCCTACAATTATTATATGTGCGAATGCGTGGTGTGTGACGGAATTTGTCTGATTATGATGCTGTGTTTAATATATAATCCGGCTTTTTATAAAAAACAAAAAGAGCTTCCCGTCAGAGAAACTCTTTTTGATAAGCTTTTTATCCTTTTGAAATAACACATACTGCATGAGATGATATTCCGAGCTTTTCTCCGGTAAAGCCGAGGTGTTCTTCGGTAGTAGCCTTTACGTTTATTGCGGAAATATCACATCCTGCAGCTCTTGCTATGTTAAGTCTCATAGCGTCTATAAACGGAGCAAGCTTAGGTGCCTGCGCAATGACAGTAGAATCTATGTTTACTATGCTGTAGCCCTGTTCTCTTATGAGACGGACTGTTTTTTCGAGGAGCTTTATACTGTCTGCTCCTCTGAACGCTTCGTCGGTATCAGGAAAATGCTTTCCTATATCACCGAGAGCTGCGGCTCCCAGAAGTGCATCCATGATTGCGTGGAGAAGAACATCTGCGTCAGAGTGACCTAAGAGCCCTTTTTCGTGCGGGATTTTTACGCCGCCTATGATGAGATCCCTGTTTTCTGTAAGTTTATGTACATCGTATCCGTGTCCGATTCTGAACATCTTTTTTCCTCCTTATGATCTGAGAATGGCTTCGGCTATGGCTATGTCTTCGGGAGTAGTTATTTTTATGTTTTTATAATCTCCCGTTGTCATGCAGACTTTTACTCCTATTGCTTCAGCAAGCTGACAATCGTCTGTAAAATCAAGATAGTTTCTCATAGCAAATTCTATTCCGCGCATATATACAGAACGTTTGAAAACCTGAGGTGTCTGGGTGATATACAGTGATGAGCGGGGAGGAGTATCGGTTATAAGTCCGTCTGAGACTGTTTTTATGGTATCCTTTACCGGAACACCGAGAACTGCGCCGTTGAATACACGGGCATCTGCTATGGTTTTTTCGATGTTTTCGGGGGCTACAAGAGGTCTTGCTCCGTCATGGACAGCTATCATCTGTGTTTTTTCAGAGATTTTACGAACACCGTTTATTACGCTTTCCTGGCGTGTCTTTCCGCCTGCTGTTACTGCTGCAAGCTTTGAGATATTATATTCGGCTGCAAGGTCTTTTATGATTTGTATGCTTTCTTCTTTTGTTACGACTATTATTTCGAGGACGCTTTCACATTTTTCGAAGGCAAGCATAGAGCGTACAACAACAGGTATGCCGCATATCCCGGCAAGCTGCTTGTCAACCCCGTTCATTCTTGAAGAGCTTCCGGCTGATACTATTATAACTGATGTATCCATAATTTTTTTCCTTTCTAAAAGCACAGGCTGAAAAACTATTTTATAAATATTATTAAATTTGACTTTCACTATATATTATACCATATATTTTTTCTGATTTGAAGTACAGGCGTAAAGTATGTGAAAATTTTTAAAAAAATTCTGCTTTTCTATGGACTTATTGAGATAAATATAGTATAATAGATTAGTATATGGAGAAAAATCATACGAAGGAGTTTTTTTAATGTCTTTTAAAAAGTATCTTTATAAAAAGATTTTAGCTGCAGCTGCAGCAATGGCAATGGTATTTACTGCGACAGGATGCGGAGAGTCTACATCATGGATTGCAAAATACAACGACAATTCAATAAATTCGGGTATCTACATCTTCTATCAGACACAGGCATACAGTGAGGCCACCGAAATGCTGAAAAAGGATAACGAAGAGCTTGATATTTCCGACACAAAGCTTCTTAAAACAATGACGGTAGAAAATACTGATATAACCTCATGGATAAACAACAAGGCAACTGAAAGACTCAGACTTTTTGTAGCGGTAAATCAGAAGTTTGACGAGCTCGGTTTGTCTCTTACAAGCGAAGAGAAGAGCCAGGTAAACACAATGGTTGAATCCTACTGGGAGTATTATGCTCAGACATATGAGCAGAACGGTATCGGAAAAGATTCGTTCAAGCAGCTTGTAGAATATGATTACAAGAAAGAACAGGTTTTCCTTCACTATTACGGAGAGGGCGGAGAAAAGGAATGCTCTGATGCTGAGATAGGCGCATATCTTGAAGGAAACTATTCTCGTGTAAAAACTATCCAGCTTCACCTTACAGACGGAAAGGGCTCTGAGCTTGACGATGCCGGTAAGAAAAAGATAAAGGAAATGGCTGAGGATTATAAGAAAAGAGCACTTGCCGGTGAGGAGTTTGACAAGCTTATAGATGAGTATCAGGCATACAGGGACAAGCTTGTTGAGGAAGCTACAGCGGAAAATACAGAAGAAGCCGAAGTGACTACAACAGCAGCAGAAGCTGCAGAAGAACCGGCAGAAACAACAGCGGCAGAAGCTGCAGAAGAACCGGCAGAAACAACAGCAGCAGAAGCTGCAGAAGAACCGGCAGAAACAACAGCAGCAGAAGCTGCAGAAGAATCAGCAGAAACAACAGCAGCAGAAGCAGCAGAAGAATCAGCAGAAACAACAGCAGCAGAAGCTGCAGAAGAATCAGCAGAAACAACAGCAGCAGAAGCTGCAGAAGAATCAGCAGAAACAACAGCAGCAGAAGCTGCAGAAGAACCGGCAGAAACAACAGTAGCAGAAGCTGCGGAAGAACCGGCAGAAACAACAGCGGCAGAAGCTGCAGAAGAACCAGCTGAAACAACAGAAGATGAAGAAGCAGACCCTTACAAAAACGAAAATATCTATAAGAAGGGTTCTGAGGAAGACGGATATACACCAAACCAGAAGGTGAACGACGCTGTATTCAATGACTGCGTGGTAAACGGTGATCCGTATATATTAGAGGACGAGGAAGGGCTTTATATCTATGTTATCCAGCGTCTTGATATTCTCCAGAGAAAAGACTTTTTCGAGGAAGATACAAAAATAAACATTCTTCTTGAGATGTTTGAAGAAGAGTTTGAAACATTTGCTCTTGAATGGGTGCCATCAGAAAATCTTGATATGAACAGCAGTGCTGTAAAGAGATACGATCCTTTTAACATAAAGCTTTAAGATCAACTATAAAAAAATCAAAGCCTCCACCGACAATTATCGTGTTATTGCCGGTGGAGGCTTTGATTATCAGCGGTTGTGCAAGGCAGTAAAAATGATAAAATTTTATGAACGTCAGGTTTGTTCTGATTTTTACTATAATTGCATTATTTAAGAGAAAAACTATTGAAAAAATATAATAAATTTGTTATAATTAATAAATAACTTTTATTAATAAAAAAATGTGTTATAGAAGGAGAGGCAATAAAATGATAAACGAAAAAATAAATATACTAAAGGAAAATATAAGCCGTTCTATTGTCGGCAAGGATGATGTAATCATAAAAATAATCGCAGCACTTCTCTGTGAGGGACATGTTCTTGTCGAGGACGTTCCGGGAGTAGGAAAGACACAGCTTATAGCTTCATTATCAAAATCACTCAACGGCAGGTTCAATCGTGTTCAGATGACTCCTGATATTATGCCGTCTGATATAATAGGTTTTTCTATGATAAACAACAAGACAGGTGAGCTTGAATACAAACCGGGTGCAGCGATGTGTAACTTTTTGCTTGCTGATGAGATAAACCGAGCTTCTCCTAAGGCACAGTCAAGTCTTCTTGAGGTAATGGAAGAAGGACAGATAAGTCTTGACGGAAAGACGCATTCATTGCCTGCGCCGTTTCTGGTAATGGCTACTCAGAATCCTGTGGAAACATATGGTACCTATCATCTTCCGGAGGCACAGATGGACAGATTTTTTATGAAGATCAGCATGGGATATCCGAGTGCAGAGGAGGAAATAAAGATCCTCGAAAGAACAGAGTTCGGTAATCCGAGTGATAATATCGAAAGTGCGGTATTATCTCTTGAGGATATAATCAGGCTTCAGGACGAAGTAAAAAAAGTAAGAGTACTGCCTGCTGTAAAACGATATATTACCGATATAGTCAGGGCAACGCGTGATGCCGATGTTGTAAGCCTCGGAGTAAGTCCTCGCGGAAGCATTGCTCTTTACAAGGCGTCAAAGGCCGTTGCTTTTATAAACGGCAGAGATTTTGTAACTCCTGATGATGTAAAATACATAGCAGAAAATGTCCTTTCACACAGAATCATACTTTCCTCCAGAGGTAAGGCAGGATACAAGTCAGCTTCGGGATTTTTAAACAGGATACTGAGTATTGTTGCAGTTCCTACACAGATAAACGAATAATCTGCGGAGGTGACTTTTAAAGCTTATGAAAGCCGTATTATCATATATGATGGTGTTTTTCGCAGCAGCTTTTTATATGCTTCTTTTTGACAGAGCAGCAGGAGCGATAATGATTGTTTTTCTTGCGGTGATCCCTGCTGTTTCGGTTTTTCTGACTGTGTTTACGAGAAAAAAGCTTGAGTTTTCTGTTGTGGTAGACGATTCAAGAATAAAGAAAAACAAAAAAAGCAAAATACAGGTTTATGTAAAGAAAAACACAGTTCTGCCTGTTCCCATAGTGAGCTTTTCTGTTAAGTTAGGTGAACGTTTCAGAAAGCCTGAGTATGATACATTCAGATTTTCTATGTCTGAAAACAAGCATGTTTCAATAGATATAGATGTTTTTCCGGAGGTTTTCGGTACAGCTGAGATACTGATAGACAAAATCTATATAACTGACTATCTGGGGATTTTTAAGTTTAAAACAAAAACCAGAATGATTTCGGAAAAAATATATATTTTGCCGGAGATAAAGGAGTTTGAGGACGGAACTGAAATATTCCGCAGTATATATGCCTCTCTGCCTGATAACGATGATGACGAAACAACAGCCTTTGTTTATGGAAGAGCATCCTTTCCGGGATATGAATACCGTGAATATATGCCCGGGGATTCTCTGAAGAAAATAAACTGGAAGCTTTCATCAAAAAAAGATCGGTTCTATGTACGAATGGATGAATCAGCCGGAATGACGCTTCCGGATATAATTCTTGATACGACTCCTTTCAAAGAAACAAAAAACGACCGTTATGCACTTCTTATGGAAGAAATGATAGCAGAGGGTGCTCTTTCTCTTCTTATGATGTGTGTAAACAATGGTATAGAATGCACCTTTTCATATCAGGACGGAGGGGTTCTTAAAAAAACTCTTGTCTCGTCACCGCGTGACGTTGAGGAGCTTGCCTTTGATATATGCATGACAAGCTTCGAACCATCGGATATAGTGCTTGAAGCTGAGGAGTTTTCAAAATCAACTGATGTAAGTGTTGTTTATACGCTTGATGTTTCAGAAAAGCTTGCCGCAAGCGCTGAAGACTTTGTGCTTAAGGGAAACAGTGTAAAAATAATAATACCCGAACAGCTATCAGGCAGTACTAAAGCTGTTTTTTCAGACATGTGGACGATCGGTGAAGATCTTGTGCCTGTGAGAGTATTGTAAAAAGAGGGAGGGTATTTTTATGACAAACTTTTACAAAGAAGGAGTTTCAAAAAACTTAATTTCTCTGCTGTTGTGTGTTTCTATTATAACCTCCTGTATGTATGTGTACAGCGCTGAATATCTTCCGATGTTCATTTTTTTTACACTTCTCATACAGACAACGGTTTTTTCGTTTTATACATATGTTTCAAAAAAATCAATACTGTTCAGATTTATATCGATACTTGGTTCCTTTGCGGCGATATGCATGCTGGTTACTATATCGATAAAAACCGGAAACAATAGCAGTGGACTTGATTATTTTATATGGTTCCTGTCACCTCAGGCGCTTGTTTCATTTTCTTTGTCATATATTGTGGCAACTTTTATAGTGATAAACTTTTTTATAGCGTCAACAGTGTATTATTTTTCAGCAGTCCGGTACAGGATATCAATGACCTTTCTGATAACGCTTATACCTTTTGCGTTTTACAGAAAGGAAGGGGAAGGGGTGCCGGTTTTTTTCGCACTGCTTCTTCTGGTCCTGTATATAGCGCTTATGATAAACTGCAGGCATATCAACGTTAAGTCAAACGTAAAGATTCTTACGGATTCGGGATATAAAAAATCCATGGCGGTTTTTCTTATTTTCTCTTCTTTTCTTGCGTTTATTATTCCTAAGCCTGAAATTGACTTTGACAACTCCTGGGTAGAAGATGTTTTTGAATCAGAAAAGTTCAGTGACTATATGATGGCACGACTCGGTGTAGTATCGGATACTGCAAGCTCATCAGTAGTTTTTACTCGTTATTCGGATGTAAAAATAGCGGATTTTCGTTCGGATGAGTATCCGCTTAACCTCAAAGCCCAGACATACAGTGCTTATAATTTTAAAGAAAATCTATGGAGCGTTGTTGATGAGGATGTTTATGGTTATGACATAGATACAACTGACGCCAGAGCTCTTGATCCGTCAGTGTTCTATAAAGCCGTGTACGAGGCAAGCTGTGAGGATAAGAGCATACAGGAAAAGTATGGTCTTACTGATATGAAAAAAAGTCTTGGCGAGGATTATAAAAGAAGTCTTAGTCTTGTTACTACTCAGACATCATATGCTTTTTACTATACTCCGGTGCTTGCTTATGATGTAGTAACAAATGAAGAAGACAGGATAATTTACAGAGCGCTCAATGGTATGCTGTTACCTAAGATGTATTTGTCATCCGGTTATGAGGTGAAGTATTATTCTGCCGAATCTGCTTTTGATCAGGATTTTCAGAAAATAATGCTTTCGCTTGATCTTGATTCTTTTGGAGCTTTTCTTGATAGTGTAGAAGCTGCTCTTATGTCTTCAGGAACATATGATAAGTATGAGGAGGTTCTGTCAGCGTATCGCAGGGAATATAATAACGCTGTCAATTATCTTGAAAAATACAGCATAGATGGTATTCCCGATACAGTAAAATCTATTGCAGAATCTGTTACAGCTGATTGTTCGTCGGATATAGAAAAGGCAGTTGCAATACAGAATTATTTTTTGAAGAATGGTTTTTTATATGATCTTGAATATAAAAAACCGTCAAAATACAATATGGAGCATTTTTTGATCAAAGCCAAAAAAGGTATCTGCAGTGACTATGCGACAGCTATGGTTCTGTTGTCAAGGCTTTCAGGTATACCGGCAAGATATGCCGAAGGTGTAAAGCTCGGAGAACCTGAAAATGATTCTATAATCACTGTCAGAGACAGCAATCTTCATGCGTTTCCTGAGCTCTATATATCAGGCTACGGCTGGATGTCGTTTGAGCCTACACAGATTGATTATGCTGATGAAGACGAAACATTTGAGATAGATATGTCATATATTTTTGTTGCAATAGCACTGGTTTCTATAATAATCATAGTTCTTTTCAGCGTGTTTGGCTTGCCTGCCCTGAGTGAAAAAATTTTTGAAGGAAAAGTATCAAGGTCGTCTGACAGTAAGGCTATCGAGCTTATTTTCAACAGGATAAGGAAGGTTCTCGGACTTGACAAAAGTCTTACATCAAAGGAAGTGACTCTTTATGTGGCAGAAAACTATCAGATAAAGATAGCTCCGGTAGCTTATGAGTTTGACAGCGTTGTATACGGAAGTAATGAAGCCGGCAAAAACGCAAAAGAATGCGCTATGGAATCTTACTGTCAGTTAAGAGAGCTTCTGAAAAAGGAGAAAAAGCGTATTCATCACTGAAAAATAAAATAAAAGGGTGAGTTTGTAATGCAGGAAACAGAGTATAAGTTTCTGGTTGACAAGGAAAAGTTTTATCAGATTCTGAATCTGATAAAAAACAAATATACGGATATAGAATGTAATGAACGGGTGCAGATAAATCACTACTATGATACAGATGATGGTTATCTGCTGACAAGCCATACAACACTCAGAATCCGTCAGACAGAAGCGGGTTTAAGACTTGAACTGAAGGAAGCCCAGCCGGTAAACAGCAATGATTTTTCTACCTGTACTGAAACTTCGTTCAAGGTCGGTTCGCTCAAAAACGATATAACGCTTGAAGAAGGAAAATATGCATGGATACCTTTTTCACTTCAGGGAAGTTTAGTAACAAAGCGAATCAGTATCAGACCCTCTGAAGCTCTGTCTATTGATTTTGATGTAAATTTTTACTTCGGACACTGTGATTATGAGATAGAGATGGAGTTTACGGAAAACGCCCAGAAGGCAACAACTCTTCTTGCGGAAAAGCTTGGTCTTATGAAATACAAAAATACCATAGGAGGAAAGGCGTACAGATTTTTCAGAAGTAAGGCGGATTTTATGAGCAGTCCGGGGGAATAATTTTTTTGAAAACAGGTGAATGTTATGAATGAGCGGCTTCCTTTTTTGAGAGAAAAAACATCAAAGCTCACGTCGCTTCCCGGAGTATACAAAATGAAGAACTCTGACGGTGAAATAATATATATCGGAAAGGCAAAAAATCTTAAAAACCGTGTTACAAGTTATTTCAGAGCTTCATCCGATCATACTCCTAAGGTTGCAAAAATGGTAGAAAATGTATATGACTATGATTTTATAGTTACTGATACAGAATACGAGGCGCTTGTTCTGGAGTGCAGTCTGATAAAGCAGCATAAGCCTAAGTACAACATTCTTCTCAAGGATGACAAGGGCTATCACTATATTCATGTTTCTGACGAAAAGTATCCGCGCATAACTGCAGAAAACCGTATGCTCACAGGAGGTATAACACTTGGTCCGTATACGAGTCCCGGTGTTGCAAAGCAGACGGTGAACGAAGTAAACAAGGCTTTTATGCTGCCGGTATGCAAGAAAAAATTTCCCTGTCAGACGGCAGCAGGAAAGAAGCCGTGTCTTAACTATCACATAAAGCAGTGTATGGGAGTGTGCATGGGAAAGATATCTGCTGACGAATATTCAACGATCATTTCTCAGGCTGTTGATTATATAAAAACAGGAAGCAGAGAATCTGTTGAGAAGCTTCGTGAAGAAATGGAAAAAGCGGCAGAGGCACTGGAGTTTGAAAAGGCGGCAAGACTCCGTGACAGAATATCAGCTATAACAAGGGCGTCGGAAACGCAGAAAATATTTGATCCTGAGATAATGAGCACCGATGTGATAGCATCGGTAAGCAATTCTGCAGGGACCTGTGTATCTGTCATAATATACCGCAGAGGAAGGCTTGTTGACAAGGAGGCATATTTTTTTGAAGGCGTTGAGAACGACGGAAGCTTTTACAGTGATTTTATAGTTCAGTATTATTCAACGGGGCATGATATACCTGAAAACATTGTTATTGCTCAGGAAACTGAGGACAGCGGTATTCTTTCCGAGCTTCTGAAGGAGCAGTCCGGACATGCGGTACATGTGATGTACAGACAGCGCGGAAGCATGATGAAGTATATCATGCTTGCACGAAACAACGCAAGTGAGTTTTTATCTATACGTGCCGGAAGGACAGGCAGGGAGCTTATTGCACTTGAGGAGCTTTCAAAGCTTCTCGGTCTTCCGAAGCCTCCCCGTTATATAGAAGCTTATGATATTTCAAACCTTGGTTCGTCTGCTATGTGTGCAAGCATGGTAGTGTTTGAAAACGGCAGGCCGCAGAAAAAGATGTACAGAAGTTTTCAATAAAAACAGTACTTGTACAGAACGACTACGCCTGTATGAGAGAGGTTCTTGAAAGAAGGTTTGTGAGATTTTTAAACGACAGTGAAGCTGATGAGGGCTTTGCCAGAAAGCCGGATCTTATTTTTCTTGACGGCGGTAAGGGACAGGTAAATGCTGTTGTCCCGTATCTCAGGGAGATGGGGATAGATGTGCCTGTCTTCGGAATAGTGAAGGATAACAAGCACAGAACAAGGGCAATAGCTACAGGCGGCGAGGAGATTTCAGTATCAAGCATGAAGGCGGCGTTTTCTCTTATAACAGCTATTCAGGATGAGATGCACCGTTCGGCAATAATGTATCAGAAAAAGCTTCATTCAAAAATAACGTTTGAAAACAGACTTACTTCCGTAAAAGGAATCGGTGAAAAAAAAGCTGCAAAGCTTATGAGACATTTTAAAACTATCACTGCCCTGAAATCAGCAGAGCCCGGAGAAATCTGCACAGTTGCCGGTATAAAGCCTGAAACTGCCGCAGAGCTGCTCTGTTTACTCAATAACATATAGACATTTTTATAAAAATGATGTATAATAGTTTTTAATAAAAAAATTGTAACTGTTCAGGAGTATAGCCCATCCTGAAAAAAATAAAGGTTTTCAACATAGCATAGTTGATAATATCTTGTTAAAATCTCTAATAGAAATGATATCTTTTTAGTAGTATAATAAGTATAT
>SVNR01000052.1 GCA_015066815.1 Ruminococcus sp. | reverse complement strand
TCACACTCTCAAACGAGTTCATTGTCGGTGTTACAGGCTGTACTGGTGTCACACTCTCAAACGAGTTCATTGTCGGTGTTACAGGCTGTACCGGTGTCACACTCTCAAACGAGTTCATTGTCGGTGCCGCAGGCTGTACCGGTGTCACACTTTCAAATGAATTCATTGTCGGTGTTACAGGCTGTACTGGTGTCACACTCTCAAATGAGTTCATTGTTGGTGTTACAGGCTGTACTGGTGTCACACTCTCAAACGAGTTCATTGTCGGTGTTACAGGCTGTACTGGTGTCACACTCTCAAACGAGTTCATTGTCGGTGTTACAGGCTGTACCGGTGTCACACTCTCAAACGAGTTCATTGTCGGTGCTGCAGAATCCGGCATCTCAAACTTCATTGAAGATACTGACTCAAGCTCACTGACCGGTGAAACATCTGCGCTTAGCTTATCAAATACAGACTCTGTCTCTTCTTTAGAATCCGGTGTATTTTTTGAAAATGAAAAATCAAGATCAGAAAGCTGCGACGAAAAGCTGTTTTTACTCTGTGCAGGTGAAAGTGAAGAAACATCAGGAACAACAAGCTCATCGAGCGAAGCGCTTATCCGTGATGAGATATTTGGTTTTACAAAGTTGTTTTCTGTCGGATTGTAGACAGGAACGTCAGGAACAACGAACTCGTCCGCTGGAGGTTCTACAACGTTAAGAGAACCAAACTCTGTTGATACGGAATTTACAGAGGATGCACCTGCATACTCTGCTCCCACAACAGGAATACTGTCATTATAGAATGATGACGCATCTGCTGCATCTGCTTTTAATTCAGGTGACGGTGCAGGTTCTTCCGCACGCTTAGCGCCTATATTGAACTGTGACAGGATATCATCCGTCGCACTGAGTATATCGCTTGCTGCAGGTGACGGTGAAGGAGCAGGAGCCTCATTAACCGGCTGCGAAGGTCTATTAAGCATAAACTGAGCAAGAAAATCATCGTTTGCGCCTATACCTGATGGTGTACCGGATGATGTATTACTCTCGGCTCCGGCACCTTTTATATATTCCTGATATGACGGAGCAGGTGAATCATCTACCGGAGCAGGTGCTTCTGACGGAGTCTGCTGCATCATTTCCGGTGCAGCTGCAAACGGCTGACTCGGAGTCTGTGCATATGGATCAAACGGTTTCTGTGGCTGTACTGCTACAGACTGTGCGTATGGATCGAACGGTTTCTGCGGCTGCATTGCTACAGGCTGTGCATACGGGTCAAACGGACTCTGCGGCTGTACTGCTGGCTGTGCGTATGGATTAAACATGTTCTGCGGTGGTATTGCCTGCTGAGCATACGGATCAAACGGCGGCTGTATCTGAACAGACGAAACCGGCTGCTGAACCGGTGCTGCCTGCTGTGGTACAGGAATAGCATCCTTCAGAGCCTGAAGTGCAGCGGATGTGTTATCGTCCTTATGGCTGTCACGCTTAGCCGACGCCTCCGCTTCTCTGTTCATTAAGTATTCTTCGTATGTATTTTCTTTTACTGCGCCCTGTTTTTTCGCACGCATATAGCGTTTCTTTTCTTCCTTAGCGAGTCGCGATTCTTCCTTGTTGCTCTCGCGTATCATCTTTGTGGCAAATACTTCCTTGCAGCGTTCGCAAGTCAGATCGGTAATATCCTTTAATTCTCCCTCTCTGGTGTACCATGCGCCCTTCATTTTTTTTCCGCACCCTGTGTTTCTGTCGTTATCGGTGCCATGCATTGCTTTGTCTTTAGTATCACGTATTAACGATATCGGCATAGTATTCCTCCTATAAGAATTGATTAACTATATCTATTATAAATCAATTTCGCAATAATTGCAACTCTTTTTATAAAAAATACTATTTTGAACTAAAATTTTGTCTGATTTGCACAAATATATTTTTTTGATGTTGTCACCTCAAAATCATATACAATTATTTTTTCTTTATAGAAAGATTTTAGTTTAAATTCGCCAAAAATAATACCGGAACTTATTTTATTTTTTTTAATTAATCTTTTATTGACATTCTTATTCATAAGATGTATAATTATAAATTGAGTTATTTTACTTTTAAGGATGTGTTTTTCATATGCTTGATATCATATATGATTTTTTTCACTATGATTTTATACGGCGGGCACTTATAGTCGGACTGCTTGTTACACTGTCTGCCTCTCTACTCGGAGTCAGTCTGGTACTTAAACGCTTTTCCATGATAGGAGACGGTTTATCACACGTAGGCTTCGGAGCAATTTCTGTCGCCGCCGCACTCAACGTTGCTCCTCTTAGGTTTTCCATCCCTATAATAGTCATAGCTGCTTTTTGCCTTCTTAAGCTAAGCCAAAACAGCAAAATCAACGGTGACGCTGCTATAGCCCTTATCTCAAGCAGCTCTCTTGCAATAGGTGTTTTTATCAATTCGCTTTCGACAAACATAAAATCAGACCTTACAAGCTACATGTTCGGAAATATCCTCGCAATTAGCAACGATGACCTTGTTATAAGCATAATTCTTTCTTTTGTAGTTATAACACTGTTCATATTTTTTTATAACCGTGTTTTTCTTATCACCTTTGATGAATCCTTTGCAAAAGCCACAGGTATAAACTCTGATTTTTACAATATGCTTATTGCATTTCTGACCGCAATAACAACTGTGATAGGCATGAGACTCATGGGTGCGCTCCTTATGTCCTCGCTTCTTATCTTCCCTGCTCTCACATCTATGAACATCTGCAAAAGCTTCAAGTCAGTCGTCATCTTCTCGGCAGTTATCTCATCACTCTGCTTTGTATCAGGACTTGCTTTTTCATACCGGTTAAACACTCCTACAGGATCTACTATAGTTATTATAAACCTTTTACTTTTTATTGTTTCGTATATTGTAAGCAGACTTCGTACAAAAGCAGCTTAAAAAAGACCGTTCGGATATTAAGTAAACTTCAGAATATAGTGAAAAAAATATTTTTTGTCCACTATCAGCCGATATGTACAGAGTGACCTCAGAGAACGGATGTGCAAGGCAATATTAATAAAAATAGTGAAAGTCAGATTTTTTTGACTTTCACTATTTTTATAATTTTATCTTATAGAAAAACAAAAAAGCTGCCGGAAATATTTCTGACAGCTTTTTTAATGCTTTGTGATAGTATATTATTCCTTTACGCCGCCTTCTGCAACACCATCAACAATTGTTCTTGAAAGTAAGCAGTAAATAACGATAATAGGAATGATAGAGAGTATGATAGAAGTATATCTTACACCGAGGTCAGCAAGCTTGTCGTTTGAAAGAATTGACTGAACCATCATAGGCATTGTGTACTTTTCGAACTCTCTTGAAATAAGTATCATAGAAGGTGTATAGAAGTTGTTCCAGTTTGCGATAAAAGCAAATATAGCCTGAACACCGATAGCCGGCTTCATAAGAGGAAGACCGATAGTAAGGAATGTTCTGAACTCTCCTGTACCGTCTATACGAGCAGCCTCAACTATATCAAGCGGGAACGATGACTTCATGTACTGACGCATATAGAATACTGTTGCAGGAGCTGCAATAGCAGGAAGTATAAGCGGCCAGTATGTATCTGTAAGTCCGAGATCACCCATAAATGTTACGAAACCAACTGATGTAACCTGTACAGGAACCATCATAACTGCAAGAATAAAAGTATATGCAGGAGCGGATGCCTTAAAATCATATACAACAAGTCCGTATGCAGTAAGCGCTGAGAAGAAAACAGAGAGAACTGTCGCACATATTGTTATGATAAAGCTGTTTTTATAACCGATGATTGCGCTATAACTTATCTTGCCTATTTCGTTAAGATGAACCATCTCTTTGATGTTCTTAATAAAATAGTTGCTCGGAATAAGAGTAAGACCTTCGTTAGTGATGATCTGTGACTGACGTGTCGCATTTACAAATAATATCCATATAGGGAGTATACATATGACAGTAAGAATGATAAGTACTATCATTACTCCGATGGATTTCATACGCGTTTTAGCTGCGTAGCTATCCTTTTTATTGTTCATAATCAAAATCCTCCGAATGCTGACTTACTCTGAAGCTTCTGAAGCTTCTTAGCTTCCTTTATCTGCTTCTTTCTCTTCTGTGCATCCTTATCAACGTTCATAGCAAAGCATATAGAACCGAGGATAGATGTTATGAAGAAGAGGATTACTGAAGCAGCTGCTGAGAAGCCGTAGTTGTGCGGAATCTGGTGGAAGTGATTATAGATATAAACCGCAATAGTCTCTGTCGCTCTGTTTGTTGTAGTACCTTCTTTATAGAGATATGGAATATCCCACATCTGAAGTCCACCGATCATAGATGTGATCATTGTGTAAACAACCATAGGACGGAGAAGCGGAAGTGTAATCTTGAGGAATACCTGTCTGCTGTTAGCACCATCGATATCAGCAGCTTCGAACAGTGAAGGGCTGATACCCATAATAGCTGCCATGAGCATGATCATTGTGTTACCGAACCACATCCATGTCTGAGCGAACATGATAACAATTCTCGAAACCCACTTGTCACGGATAAAGTCAATAGGCTCATCCAGACCCATACTCATAAGCCAGCTGTTTATAGGTCCGTACTCTGTTTTTGAGAATAACATCAAAAATAAAGCAGCTACAGAAGCAGCTGTTACAATGTTCGGCAGATACATTACTATCTTGAAGAATGTCTTGCCCTTGATCTTGAGGTTAAGATCTGTGAACCATACTGCTAAGAGTAAAGATAAAGCTAACTGTGGAATAAAGTTACCGAACCATAAAATCAATGTATTGCCGAAAACTCTGAAAACATTTTCGTGCTGAGCAATCTCAGGCTTGGTTGCACCGCCGAAAAGAAGGATTCTGAAGTTTTCAAGTCCTACAAAAAGTGCCTCGTTTTTAGCGTTACCGTAAAGACTGAGTTTAAATGTGTTTATGAGCGGTACTAACTGAAAAATAAAATAAACTATAAAAAATGGCAGAATAAAGTAATATCCGTACTTAGCATAGCTAATAGAACGAATTTTATTTTGTGCACTTGATTTCATTCTCAAAAAGCCCTCCCAGGAAATTTTTTTATTTTCTAAGTATACAGTTAACACAACGCACACTCCTACAGGGTAAGGCTCCCCTGTAGGATGTGTGTTGGTTAATATTCTGTTAATTTACTGATAAATTATTCTTCCCAGTTGAGGTCAACGAGTAAACCAGCAACAGCTGTTTCGAACTCATCAAGAGCCTCGTCAACTGAAGCGTATGTGCCTTCAGCATATGCCTGAACAGCGTTTGAGAACTCTGTCTTGATAACTGAATCGTATGGAGTGATCTTACCTGTCATATCGATACCGTCAGCAACCTTGTTAAGTACTTCGAAGTGGTTCTGTCCGCCGAGAACAGGAGCACCTGTGTACTCGCCCTTAGCGATTATACCTTCCATAACCTTCTTGTTGGACATGTATTCGCCCTGCTTTTCAGCGTAAGCTGTAGCACCTTCTTCGTCGATTGTGAAGAAGTCGATGAACTTCTTAGCAAGCTCTGTGTTGTTGATTCTTGTAGCAGGTGCAAGCCATGTACCGCCCCAGTAGAACTCAGAAGGACCAACTACGCACTTCCACTTACCGAATGATTCGCCGCCTTCGCCGCCTGCTGCGCCTGCGAGGATTGTGTCACCGAAGCCCCATGTTGAAACAAAGTAACCGAGAACGTCACCTGAGTTACCGAGTGGCTTCCATTCGTCGTTCCACTGTGCAACCTTTGTTACGTAACCGTTGTTCCAGAGGTCATAAGCAAACTGTGTGTAGTTCTTGCAGTAATCATCAACTACGAGCTTGTTGTCAGCGTCAACCCAGGCTGTGTCTCTTGAACCTGAATAAACCTGCCATACACCGCCGAGTGTAGCTGAGATAGCAGGACCGTTAGCATCCTTGAGCTCCTTAGCTGTAGCCATGAATGTATCCCAGTCCTTAACCTTTTCCTGCATCTGATCAGGTGATGTAACGCCGAGGTACTGCTCAGCAAGGTCTTCTCTGTAGCAGTAACCGCCTGCTGCAGCCTGCCATGAAATACCCTTGAGTGTTCCGTCAACTGTTGACTTACCTGTTTCTACAACGTAGCTGTAGATATCAGAGAAATCACCGTCAGAGTAACCGAGTGTTGAGAGAGGAGCTGTGTAGCTGTCATCGTTGATGAACTGGAGACACCAGTCAGCTTCGAGGAACATGATATCAGCGTCGTTGCTTTCGTCTGAGAGGTACTGAATGTACTGCTCAGCAGCCTGACCGCCCTGTACGTCAAAGTTCTTGATGTTGATTAAAGAAGGATCTGTACCTGTCTTTTCGCAGAAAAGATCAACCATTGGCTGGCTGTCGTTTGCGTTCCAGCAAAGGATTGTGAGAGCGTCTGCTGCTACTGCCTCATCATCTGTGCTGCTGTCTTCTGTCTTGCTGTCGCCAGCGTTGTCAGCTGTGTTAGAATCTTCTGTCTTTGATGTGTTGTCAGCTGTGGATGACTTTTCTTCTGGTCCACAACCATAGAGTGCTGTTGCTGAGAGAGCAAGAGCTGCGAGTAATGCTAATGTCTTCTTAAAATTCTTCATTTCTAATTTTCCTCCTTAATGATTGTATTATATTTATTTTTTAAATATAATAGGCAAATAAATCATATGGTCAGTTTTTTTACTGTCTGACCCTTCAGCAGTTTTGTTTCAACCAGTGTGTGCTTGCGAACCTCGGAGATGTCCTCGTTGTTTATCCTGCTAAGAAGCAGTTCCGCTGCCTTTACGCCCAGCATATCGGTATCCTGAAAAACAGTTGTGAGCTCAGGAGAAAATATCTGACCGAAAGATACACCGTCATAACCAACTATCGACAGATCATCAGGAATCCTTATACCAAGCTTTCTTGCGGCAATAAACGCACCAAAAGCAGATACATCATCCGGCATGATGATACAGGTCGGAGGTTCATAAAGCGAAAGCATTCTTGTTACCAGCTCTTCTGCAAGCTTCAGATCATTATATCTGCCCTGGCAGACATAATCATGCAAAACCGGCACACCGAGCTGCTTCATCGTTTCCGTAAAGGTATCCAGCCTTACAGTAGTCATCTGTGAGGTGTCTCCGTAGATATAGGCTATCTTCCGATGTCCCATCTCATAAACATACTCGATTATGTCTCTCATTCCCTGACGATTATCGGAGCATACCGAAAAGTCACGCTTAGAGAAAAAATCAACAACTACAACAGGAAGCTCGCTCCTGAGAACTCTGATAACTTCACTGTCATAAAAATCAGTACATGCGATAAGAACTCCGTCAACGTTTCTGTGTTTACAGTGTTCATAATATGTACAGCAGTTCATGCCTACGGTTTCGGAACCGATAAATATCAGATCATATCCTTTTTTTTCGACCGTGTTCTTGAAACTCTCGATCACTGAAGAAAAGTATATATGTCTGAATCCGCTTCCAAGTCTGTTCGCATAGATAACGCCTATAGTGTTTGTCTTGCTCGTCTTCAGTGCCTTGGCCTGTGAGTTAGGAAAATACCCGAGCTCATCTGCGACTGCCCTGACCATCTTTTTGGTTTTTTCACTGATGTCACTGCAATCGTTAAGCGCCTTGCTCACTGTGGCGACAGAGACTTCGCATTTTTTGGCTATATCTTTGATTGAAACCATTGAAAAACTCCGTTAAATTTGGTTTTTCTTTAATAATAATATACTTCAGAAACCCTCAAAAGTCAATGAATAAAACAAAATTGTTATCTTTATTAAACAACTTACACAAATAATTGTGGAGTTTTTAGTGCAGTTTATTGTTGATTTTCTTTAAAAAACAACAAAGCTTACAAAACGGTTAAAATCTTTTTTGCAGATATGAGAATACTCCGTGTTTTTATATCATTATCTTATTGCCAATAACAATGTTTTATTGTATAATAAGGACTATGATAAAAAATTTTTTTTGGGAGGTATCTTTTAGCCATGGCTTATTTTCCTTTTTCAGAAAGACGTGGCATGCTTTGTTTTACATGCTGTCATGTTCTTGAAGACAATAAACCGATAACCTTTGTAACACACCACTTCGATGATAACAACTGGCAGTTCATCTGCGGTTCTGAGCATAAGGACACTGATGCAGTCATAATAAGCATCGGTGAACTCTGTGAGCTTGATCCGAGTATAGAAGAACTCTGCGATCTGCCTGTAGGAAGCTTTGCCAACAGAAAAAACAAAAACGCAAAGTGGATGACCGGCAAACTGCCGGACGAGCAATCTTACCCGATAAGATAAGCTCAACGCATTCTATTATATCTTATTTTTATAAAATAGTCAAGCTTTTACGAAATTTTATATGCAACTTTGTTACTGTTTAGTTACTTTTTAAAATTTCTTTTGTTTTAAAAAGCGCGATTCTTTTATGATAGTGAACAAAAAAATATTTTTTTCGTTCACTATAAAAGCTTATCTTTTTCAAGGATTTTTTAAAAGAATATACTTAAAAAAACTCCGCAAACGAGCTGATATCTCTTTTGCGGAGTTTTTATATTATAATCAGTTAAGCTTATTGTTTGCCGTTCTTCTCTCACGGCGTTTTTTAGCACGCATATTTATTACATAAAACGCGACAACTATATATATCCCTGTAAGTCCTGTAGCTACCTTGAGAGCCGTCTTGAGAGCTGAGGAACTGAAGTATGACTCAACAAGAGCCATAGCGTACTTTATATAAGAAACCTCAGCATCGCTGTATGCCACAAGATCAACTGTCGCAAGCTCCTGTCCAAGATACGTAAGCTTAAGAGTTGCGAGCTTGTCGCCTGCCTTTACAGGAGCGTTGAGCTCCTCATAGACGTATTCTATTTCGGAGGTATTTATTGAAGAGGTGTCAGTAGTGGTAAGCCACATACACTTTACGTCGTCAGCAGGCTTAAGGTTTATGTATTCTTTTCCCTTTGCGTAGTTTATCTTTACAGTACGGATCTCAGCTGTTGCCTGAAGAACTACCTTGTGCTCGATATATTCAAAAGCCCACTTGAAAAGCATGATCGCGTCAGTAAGGTGTGTATAGACATCATCACCATATTCATCCTGACTGAACGGAGCACCCAGAAGTACAGCTATATAGTTCTGACCATCACGTGACGCTCTTGCTATAAGGCAGCGTCCTGACTGGTTTGAGTTACCTGTTTTTATACCCTTGGTTCCCGGGAAGTAATAATCACTCTGAGGATCCATCATAAGGTTTACGTTTCTCATCTCGATACTTTCAGAATGCATGTTTGTAGGGCCTGTCGAATGTGAAAGCTCAGACGCTATTTCTGAAAAGCCCGGAAGACTAAGAGCGTAGTTTGTGATAGTAAGAAGGTCTGCTGCTGTTGTATACTGACTCTCATCATAAAGTCCGTGAGGATTTGCAAAGTTAGTGTTGTTTGCGCCTATTTCCTTTGCCTTTTCGTTCATCATATTTACAAAGTTCTTGACACTTCCCTCGCCTATGGAATATGCAAGAGTTGAGGCAGCTTCACATGATGATTCGAGAAGCATTGCGTATATAAGATGTTCTACGCTGAGCTGTTCGCCTTCTTCTATGTAGCAGGTAGTAACCTCGTTATACGGGAACTCTTCTTCCGGATACTTTGCCTCATACTCGTCAAATTCGTCGTACACTCCGGGCGGACATTCGACTACAGAATCAAGACCGGGGGCCTTTTCTATGGCAACTATTGCTGTCATTATCTGTACAAGCTGCGCAGGACTTGCCTGCTTATCAGCATTTTTCTCATATACTATAGTCTGTGTGTCGATATTGTAAAGAATAGCCGAATCACTGTACACCTGCTCCGACGGCCTGAAGGATATCGCCTGCACAGACTGCGTTTCTGAAACTGCGGCAAAGTTAAGCAGAATTATAAGAACTGTCAGAACACTGATTATTTTTTTCATTCTGGATCTCCTCGGAAATTTTATTTTTTTAAACGGGTGCAAACCATCTCTTCCTAAGGTTTATAGTAAACGTCAAAATAAAGCTTGAGCTTTACTATAAAAAAATTTATTAATACAGCCTTGCACATCTGTTCCCTGCAGTCACTCCGTGCATATCGGCTCAATATAATTTTGTCGGAAAATATCGTTTTACATGCGCTCCTTTATATTATAACAAATTTTTGTTTTCAATAAAAGGGGTTTCCATAAAAAAAATACACAAAAATAAAATAAAATATTTACGAAAAGAAGTTTTTATGATAAAATAGGATAGAGATATTTATTATCTTCATTAATTATTCATAAAAGGTGATAAAATGATCTATATTACAGGTGACACTCACGGTGACTTTTCGAGATTCAAAGACGCCATTACCAAGAAGCTCAAAAAAGGCGACACGCTTATTATTTGCGGAGACTTTGGTTTTATCTGGGACGGAAGCCGCAGTGAAAAACAGATCCTGAAAAAAATAGGCGAGCTTAAGTACAACGTTGCTTTTATAGACGGCTGTCACGAAAACTTCGACCTTCTTGAACAATATCCGGATATAGGCTGGAACGGCGGTACAGCTCGCTCGATCAGCGGAAATCTCGTACATCTCAAACGTGGACAGGTATATACTATAGAAGGAAAGAAGTTTTTCACGTTCGGAGGCGGCCATAGTCAGGATATAGATATACGCCGTGAAACCAAAACATGGTACGAGCAGGAACAGCCGACCATAGCTGATGTTGAAGAGGGCGTAAAAAACCTCCTTGCAAACGACGGTCTTGTTGACTACATAATAACTCATGAGCCTCCGCAGTCTCTGAAAAAATGTCTCGACCTCGATATACTCCACAGACTCGAAACCGATACGTTTTTTGAACAGATACTCACCGAATGCTCCTTCAAAAAATGGTTCTTCGGAAAATGCCATATGAACAAAATAATCCCACCAAAGTTTTTTGCGCTTTTTGACAACGTTATAAGACTCGAAAGCGAATAATCATAGTGAACGACAAATATATTCTACTATCAGCTTATATGCACTAAGCCTTCGCAGTCAGCGGATGTACAAGGCAATAAAACAGCCTGTTTTTTTGTAAAACAAGCTTCAAAAACAAGATAAACTGCTGAGTTTACACTAAAAAACTTAACGGACGCACTCTTTTTGAGAACGTCCGTTTTTTTATGCCCAATAAAAAAGATTTATTTGTAGTTTTCTATATCAGGCTCTTCCTCTTCTTCAAGAAAATCAACATAGCTCATCATATACCACTGTCCGTCTATCTTACAGAGCATAAAATCCTGCTTTGTGATATCTTTCACGCCAAGATTTCCCTTAGGGGTAAATGTAACTGTGATCTTATATCCATCCTCAAACGTCTTGCTGCCAAGCTCTGCCTCATAGAAGCTCCTGTACTCGCTTTCATACCGGGCGAGCTCCTCCGGAGTAAAACGTGCCTCAGAGTGGATCTTATAGTTTATATCGAAGTTAAGTCCATATCTGGCTGTAAGCTCACGATAATACTGATCGTGATAAAGCATTGCAGCGGTATGTATCTTTTCTTTATCATCAACAATCTCGCCCATGACAATATAAGCATACTGTTCTGCAAAAAAAGTACGGTAGTATTCAGGAAACGCTGAAATATAAAGGTCAAAATCATTTGCTACACAGCCCTCTATATAATCTTCCACAGGCTTCATATACTCATCGGAAGCTTTTTTTGTAAAACTCTTTACAGCAATAGTTATACCGGTTATAAAAGCTATAGCCAGAACGACTATTCCTGCTATAGTCAGGTTTTTCTTAAGCTTCTGACGTTTTTCTATCTGCTTCTGCTTGAAAAGCATTTCGGCGCCGGGGATCTTGGTGCGGCATTCAGGGCATTCAAAAGCCTCATCGTCCATTTCTGCGCCGCAGTGTTTGCAAAGTTTACTCATGATGATATTTTTTTCCTTTCGGTTAGTTTTGTTTTTGATGCTTTCTGAAGATGAATTTTTTTATGAATAACGCTCTATAAGCTTATCGAGAGCGTTTTTGGCATGGTCGTAGTTTTTCTGCATTTTTTCTCTGTATCGTGCTCCCTTTGAGACCTTTCGTATACCTATATATACATCCTCAGGAAGCTTTCCTTCATAGCCTATCTCTTCTGCAAACTTTGTATCTGCAAGATAAAAACCGTATCCGTCTATATGCTCGTTTTCAGGGTACAGCTCCTCAAGGTTTTCAAGGGTCTGCTCCGGAAGAAGATATTCTTCCACCTCGCTGTTTCCTATAACAAGCATGGTCTCACCATCCTGCATTATTGCAAAAAGCTTTGTTGAGCTCGCCTGAAGCGTGTACGGATCAAGCTCCTTAGACAACGGCATATAGTACATAGTAGAATGAGTTTCACCGTTTTCATTGACATCTGTGATATACTCGTCGATTATTGAAGCAAGGTTCCTATAGCTCTGCTCAAACGCAAAGTCGTTGTTAAGTATCATAAGAGTAACATCAGGTCTGTCCTTGCTTATGAGGTCACGGATCAAAAAAGCCGCAAGAAATATAAAAAACGCCGCTACGATGATGATAGCCTTGTTACAGTAAAAAAATGCTCCTACCCTCTGACCGAAGGTATATCTGACAGCCTGCTGTTCTCCGACAAGCTCCGCGCCGTCACTCATACCCTGTCTTTGCTTAATAAGCTCTATCTTTTCCTGCCTTAGCTGTTTATCGTATTCTTCATTTTGCTTTTCTTTCTTTTGTGCGGCTTTTTTTACAAGTTCGGATTCCCGGTGAAGCCTTTCACTACGTTCCTTCTGGTTGACCTCACGTATAGTTTCAAGAACCCCCTTTTCTTTTTTATTTTTCTTTTCCTCTGCCATTAAAAAACTCGCCCTTTCCATAGTCTTGTTGCATTGATTTATAATGAACACCAGATAAATTTGTCACTTATTATGATTATACCATATTTATTGCGCTTTAACAATGATGATTTTGTGAAAAAGAAAAACTGTGTTTGTGTTATACTGCATCCTATGTATGAAAAACGGAAAACCGAAAGTTCTGAGGTTTTTATACATTTACCCTTAAGACCACTGATGCCTCAACTGAATCCGTATCACTGAGCTGATCGTTCGGTATTCCGATACAGGCAAGCCAGCCCTGCAAGACTTCATTTCCCAGATCATATATTGTTTCCTGCAGACCTATACTTAAAACACCTGTGGTTTTTCTGACATATCTTACGGAGTAACGGTCTGAGGATTTTCCGGAAAAAGTATATACAAGAAACAAAGTAGTGTTTTCAAAAAAGTCCTCTGTATACTCTTCACAGACTTTTTCAAAAGACGGCAGATCCGGATAAGACATTTTAAAGTTCATATCCCTGCTCATTTTTTTAATAAACTCTTTGAGTTCACTGACACTTGAAATACGCACACACGGAACCTGCATTTTGTCATCTAAGGAGTATTTTTCCGGAAAAACATATTCCTTATCCATAACTTTAAAATTATCTGCGGTATTATCCACCGGACACACATGATATCCATAAGTCAGATTTTGAGCGAGAGGGCGCTTCCGGCATTCATCTATAAACGCTCTGACATCGCCTCTGCGTATATCAATAACGCTTGATTCCGGATCATTTGCCTGCAGATAAATATACAAAGGAGTTTCGGTATTCACTCCTCCGATAAGCAAATAAAACATTTCGTCTATCGGATAGTGTCTTATATACAGTCCTGACCCTGTTTCTGTATATAAAAAATCTTCAAAATCTCCGAAGCTTAATTTATCACCTTTTTCAGAAAGCTCTGTTACATCATCAAGAGTAAGAATACTGCCCTTCTGAACACTGCTTGTCTGCGGTATATCTTTCGTTGGATTCTGTGCATGTTTTACAGAAAAATATTCCTCTGCTTTTTTTATGCAGTTTTTCTGCTGCTTCTGTATATATCTCTGAGAATCAACTGCCTTGCTACGGAGATACCATGGAAACATCTCCCTTATATCCTCAACATAAAATGAACCGTCACGCGGCTCCAGATATTCCGCTAAGCTGTACCCACCACTTCTTTTTTTTACCGTTATTACTGTCGGAATATGAGCTACTCCATCTTCGACTAACATATCACCTTTCTGGTGGTATTCTGTATAAAGCACCCACGTATACAGCGTAATACTGTCGTTATCATTTTCAGTTCCGAGAACCTCAATATCTGCACAGGAAAACGGCATACCGGTATACTTTTTCTGATGATGCTCTATTATGCAGTTTTCTACAAATTCTGACAGCTCTTTGTCAAGATCATGTTTCGGATCTGTAAGAAATCCTGCTGCCAGAACTGCACAGACAGCAACTGCTGAGGCTATAATAATATAAGCCGGCTTTTTGTATCTGAGAACAGAGAGTATCCGTTCTTTTACTCCTGTCTCACAAAACGCCACAGGACATGCTGAAGCTTTTTTATGAGAAACACTATAGTTTATAAGAACCTGCGAATACGCTTTTCTGTATTTTATACTCATACCGCCTATAACCTTTTCATCACACGCAAACTCTATATCCCTGCAGAACAGAATATAAGAAACCCACAGTACAGGATTGAACCAGTACACTGCCAGAAGAAGAAAGCCTAAAGGCTTCCACAGGTTATCACGTCTTTTCAGATGTGCCTCCTCGTGTGAAATTACATACTTCATATCCTCTTCCTTAATATCAGACGGCAGAAAGATACGCGGCTTCAGTATGCCCATAACAAAAGGAATATCAATATGGTCACAAAGCCATATATTATCACGCAAAGGGACTGCCTCACATATCCGGTGCCTTAGTCTGAAATAGCTTATGGCATAGTACAAAAGCATAGCCGCCAAACCTGCAAGCCACACTGTAAAAGCAATGCATATCAGCACACGTGCAGGAGTAACAGAATCATGGATATCCGGAGCAAGAGCCTCCCCTATAACAGGATTAAGAGCAGAGTTTATAAAAGGAACTCCGCTATGAACTGACGGCTTTGCTGTGTATATTATGTTTTCAGGTATTGTTTCCGTGCTTGGAACCATACTGAAAACGCTTTTTAAAGATATGGGACATATAAGGCGTATACCGACCATAGCCCACATAAAAACGACTATCCGCTTCGGCGCTTTTTTCATAATCAGACGTACCGCTATAACAGCAAGAGCAAGCCAGCTTGCTGTTATGCTCATGTTGAAAATCTTAAGAAACAAAGCTTCCATGCTCACTCCTCCTCATACTCTGCTATCATACTGCGCAGATAATCCACCTCTTCTGAGGTCAGACTTTTGCGTGAGGTAAACGCAGTCAGAAAAGCCGGTAATGAACCGGAAAAAGTTTCATCAACAAACCTTTCACTCCGTACCGAATAAAATTCCTGCTTTGATACAAGAGATGTCACGGTTCCTTTGTTATTCTGAAAAAGCCCCTTATCACAAAGTCTTTTCAGAACTGTATATGTTGTTGACTTCTTCCACTTGAAAAGCTCTGAACTCTGTCTGCAAAGTTCCGCTGAAGATACCGGCTCGTTATCCCAGATGATATCTGCAAACCTTGACTCTGCTGCACCCATCTGATAATCACTCATAAACATTCCTCCATTTTTTGTTCTACAGTATGTAGACCGTTTTCTGATTATATTCTACAACACGTAGACCAAAATGTCAATAGCTTCTGCAGAAAAAAACAGCTCCGTTACATCGTAACAGAACTGTTTTCAAACTTATGCTGTATGTTCCTCAAGAATGCTTTTTAATGCCGCCATCGAGCTGCTGTGAGAACGGGCAACTCTTATATTCTGTCCTCTGGCTTCGTTCAGAGCACATCTTACCATCTTATGAGAAACAGTATTAGTAAACAGAACAAGCAGATCAGGCGAACCTATATTTCTTAACTCTCTTGTCATTTTCGGATATACCTTTGCCTTGCATTTGTATTCACTGCACAGATCCTTATACTGTCTTATCATACATTCGTTTCCGCCGACAATTATCACACTCATATCTTTGTCTCCTTTTATAAGTTAGCGTATGCTAACTAATTTTCAAAAAAATAATCTTAAACTCTGATATTACACTCTTTAAACCTGTTTCTTAAGATCTGACTGTTTAAAACAGTCAGATCAGGATTACAGGATAATGGCGATGATATTTATCATTCACCATTTATAGAAAACGCAAAAAGTATTTTTTTGCGTTTTCTATAATATATGAAAGGGAAAAAAATTATAAACTTTTTATTTATATTCTGGGGTTATCTGTTTTATTATTGCCGCAGCTGCACTTACCGCTGCAGTGTCCTGAACCCGGACAGCCTATACAGGTTTTGCCCTGCTTCTTTGCTCTGTATAAGTACCATATGATACTGCCGACAATAACAGTCAGAATCAATATAACTATAAGATTTTCCATAGTTTTATCCTTATCTTACGGAAGCATTCAGAGCATACTCTGCCTTAAGCTTCTTATCTGTATTTTTTATCAGAATGATCACAATCATAGTCATAAAAGCAACTGCAATAAGTCCGGCGATTGCCGCACTCACATTCAGAGAAGAGGGGGCTGTTATGAGAGTACCGATCGTGTATACAAAATACGCAACTGTAAAGCCTACACCAAGCTGAAGTCCTATACCGCCCCAGACCCACTTTCCGCTCTTCATCTCACTGTTCATAGCTCCTATCGCCGCAAAGCATGGAGGAGTATAAAGATTGAACATAAGATATGCTAAAGCTGCAATTTTTGAGATCGCTATGATTCCGGCAACTTCTGCGCCTGCTCCTTCCATAACCGCAAGTTCTTCTGTATCGATAAAGTTTTCAAGTCCTGCAAAGCAGACTGCAAGTGTACCAACAACATTTTCCTTTGCAATAAATCCGGTAACTGCCGCAGCCGCCAGCTGCCAGCTGAGTACTCCGACTACAGGCACAAGCAGATATGCAAACGGAGAAGCAATAGTTGCAAGGATCGATGAATCTGCAGTCTCTGCAACCTCAAACTTCCAGTTGAAGGTCTGCATTATCTGAACTGCCGTATTGCAAAGCAGAATAATTGTAGCTGCTTTTACTATGTATGCCCATCCACGACTGCACATTGACTTGAAGGCTCCGGCAAGAGACGGAAGCTTATACTCAGGAAGCTCGATAATAAAGAAGGATTTTCTTGACTTATAGCCTGCAATCTTATTTACAAGAAGAGCACAAAGGAAAATCAGAACAATACCGGAAAGATACATCAGTGTACTTATCCATGCTGCATTGTCAAAGAACGAACCTGCAATAAGCGCTATAACGGGAATTTTTGCTCCGCATGGCATAAAAGGAGCAAGCATTGCAGTAGCCCTTCTCTCACGTTCGTTTCGGATCGTACGGCTCGCCATAATACCGGGAACTGCACAGCCGATCGTGATAACAAAAGGAATGACTGATTTTCCGGAAAGACCAACCTTCTTGAAGATAGGATCAAGTACAACTGCAACACGGGACATATATCCGCAGTCTTCAAGAAGTGCAATCAGAAAATACATAACCATAACAAGAGGCAAGAATCCCATTACCGCACTTACACCACCGATAATGCCGTCTACTACAAGCGCCTGCAGAATCGGATGAGTGTTTTCCATAAGGCCGGAAATATAACCGCTGAATGCATCGATCCAGCCTGTCAGAATCCCTTCCAGCCATTTACCAAGCCCAAGAGGCCCCTCTGCCTGTGATATCTGAAACACAAGAAACATAACAACTGCAAAGATAGGGATACCGAGCCATTTGTTTGTAAGTACAGCATCGATCTTATCATGGGAGTTTCTGTCCTTTGTAAGAACCTTACGGGTTTCAGTTTCCTTAACTATTCCGTTTACAAACTCAAAACGCTTTCGGTCTGCCGCTTCTACAGCCGCCTTATCGCTCAGGTCAATATCGCCCTGAACATACGGTGCCTTCTGAACCTCACCCGCATGAGCTACTGCCGCTTCAACAACAGCCTTCAGACCCTCGGCAGATGTCGAAACTGTGCTGACAACAGGACATCCGAGCTTTTCGGATAATACTTTTTCATCTATTGTCGTGTCTTTCTTTTCGTTTATATCACTCTTGTTGAGCGCAATCACAACAGGGATGCCAAGCTCAAGCAGCTGAGTAGTGAAGAAAAGACTACGACTGAGGTTAGTAGCATCAACGATGTTGATGATAACATCAGGATTTTCTTTTTTTACATAAGAACTGGTGATACTCTCCTCACCTGTAAAGGGCGACATCGAATATGCGCCGGGAAGATCAACAGCGATCAGCTGTTCATCGTCTGCATATATTTTCTTTACAGAATGCTCTTTTTTATCTACGGTAACACCTGCCCAGTTTCCTACCTTTTCATTACAGCCGGTCAGGGCATTGTACATTGTGGTCTTACCTGAATTAGGATTGCCTGTCAAAGCAATTCTCATGGGAAGTTCCTCCTTTTAGTTTTGGGTTGTTTTGAGAATATTCTTTAATACAGCCGCCGGAAATTTAGTTAGCCTAAGCTAACACAATATCAAAGAACAATCGTCAGATCGTTCTTTCCGGCGTCACACCTTGATAGCGTCGGCTAACATATTGTCAATATTATATCTTCCGTCCTTTATGGAAACCACACAGCCTCCTTTTAATCTGGAAACGACTGTAACAGCCTCACCGCTGTAACAGCCAAGAGAAAACAGAAACGCATTCAGCTCCTCATCATCTGTATCGATCTGAGAAATAACGTATTCTTTTCCTTCAACAGCATCTCTTAATGTCATAGTTTTTTCACCACGTATTCTTTTAGTTGTATTTTTACTTTGTAAAGAGCGCTATATTAGCATGGGCTAACTGATGCCTTTAAAAAAGAGTTAGCCTTCACTAACCATATTTATTATACTATTGTTTCGTAAAATTGTCAAGAGCTATATCGGAAAAAAATTATTTATGGAATTATTAGCGAATTTTCAAAGTAAACGCAACACGGAAAAATATACCTGTTGCATTTACTTTGAATGTAATAGGTGTTGCATTTAGTCTGAAAGTAAAAGAGATGCAAAAAGAAGGCTAACCAGATAGCTCCCCATGGGGAGCTATTGCGTTTACTTTGAAGGTAAAATGATGGATAATAATCATATGCT
>SVNR01000051.1 GCA_015066815.1 Ruminococcus sp. | reverse complement strand
CCGATCTTCGCCAAGAATATATGCATCTTCTCCGGAAGCCTTGAGTGAGCGAAGAGCCTTGTCTGCGTCATTCTTATCAACAACAACGATCATACCGACACCCATGTTAAATGTATTGAACATGTCTCTCTCCGGAATCTTTCCTGTCTTTGCAATAAGATCGAAAACCGGAAGAACATCTATAGAAGCTCTTTCTATTGATGCAGTGATATTTTTAGGAAGTGCTCTCGGAATATTTTCATAGAAGCCGCCGCCTGTGATATGAGAGATAGACTTCACGTTTACGCTCTTAAGAAGCTCCATTACAGGACGAACGTATATTTTTGTAGGTGTAAGGAGTGTTTCGCCGAGTGTTGTACCAAGATCACTGTAGTGACGTGCAAGATTCTGCTCGCTTACTGTAAACACCTTTCTTACAAGTGAGAAACCGTTAGAATGAACACCGCTTGACTTGAGAGCAATCATAACGTCTCCGGCCTTCTGTTCATCATTTTTTATTATCTTATCCTTGTCAACAACACCAACAGAAAAACCTGCAAGGTCATACTCATCAACAGGATAAAAACCAGGCATTTCTGCTGTTTCCCCGCCTATGAGAGCTGCTCCTGACTGTAAACAGCCTTCTGCAACACCTGAAACTATCTGTGCTACTTTTTCCGGATAGTTTTTGCCGACAGCAATGTAGTCAAGGAAGAAGAGTGGCTTCGCACCACAGCAGATGATGTCGTTTACACACATAGCAACACAGTCTATACCTACAGTATCATGCTTGTCCATAAGAAAAGCTATCTTGAGCTTTGTTCCTACACCGTCTGTACCTGATACAAGAACCGGCTTCTGAATGCCTGTCATATCGAGTTCAAAAAGTCCGCCGAAACCGCCGATACCTGAAAGAACTCCGCTTGTCATTGTCTTTGCAACGTGAGCCTTCATAAGCTCAACAGCCTTATAACCGGCAGTTACGTCAACACCGGCTTCTTTATAACTTTCTGAAAAACTTTTCATTTGAAATATTCCTCCGTATGCATATTTTTTTATTCTTTTCCGTCCCAGCAATAGCTGCACAGATTGCAAGAAGGCAGCCCGATCGCTTTTTCAGTGCCTTCAAGTGACTGAAATTCGAGAGATGTAAGTTTAAGTCTTGAACATAATTCTTTTCTCAGTCTCTGTCCTCGTTCAGTTTTAGTATCACTGTATTCGAGGATATATTTTACACCCTCAGGACCTTCAAACTCATCTATTATTTTTCTGGCAATAAGATCAAGCTCTGAAGTGCTGCGTGAAAAATTAAGGTATTTACAACTGTGCATGATAGGCGGACACGCAGAACGCATATGTATCTCTTTAGCTCCGTTTGCGTATAAAAACTCAACTGTTTCACGAAGCTGTGTTCCTCTTACGATACTGTCGTCAACAAACAACAGTTTCTTTCCTTCTATAAGCTCATGAACCGGAATAAGCTTCATCTTTGCGACCTGATTTCGTATGGTCTGATTCTGAGGCATAAAGCTTCTCGGCCATGTAGGAGTATACTTTATAAACGGACGTGCAAACGGTATACCACTTTTGTTTGCATAACCTATAGCGTGCGGAACTCCTGAATCGGGAATACCACAGATATAGTCAACATCAGGGAGTGTTCCGTTAGCCATATCAAATTCGGCCATAATCTCGCCGTTTCTTGTTCTCATGGCCTCTACAGTAACACCTTCATAAACAGCAGTCGGATAACCATAATAAGTCCACAGGAACGAACAGATCCTGAGGTTGTTGTTTCTTTCCGCAAGAATCTCGTAGCCCTTTGAAGTAAGAGATATTATTTCTCCGGGACCAAGTTCATAGCAATTATCATATCCGAGCTTCTGATATGCAAAAGATTCAAACGAAAGGCAGTATCCGTCTTCTCTCTTTCCGATAAGAATAGGAAGTCTTCCTTCTTTATCTCTTGCAGCAATAATGCAATCCTTTGTAAGGATCATAAGTGAAACTGTTCCGTCTATCTTGTCCTGTGCATACTTGATGCCATCGATAAAAGAACTTTTTTGTGCTATGAGTGCACCGACAAGGTCACTTGTGTTTATACTTCCGCTACTCATAGTTTCAAAGCTTGCACATCCTGAATCAAGAAGCTCTTCTTCAAGCTGTCTTGCGTTGTTGATGATGCCGATAGTGCATACTGCATATATTCCAAGCTTTGATCTGACCATAATCGGCTGAGGATCTGTATCGCTTATACAGCCTATACAGAGATTTCCCTCCATAGCCTCAATGTCTTTTTCAAACTTTGTTCTGAAAGGAGAATTTTCAATACTATGAATACTCCTCTGAAATCCTTTTGCCTCTGAGTATGATATCATACCGCCTCGTCTTGTTCCGAGATGTGAATGATAGTCTGTACCAAAAAAAACATCGTTTACACAATTGTTTTCAGAAGCTGCTCCGAAAAATCCGCCCATTTGATTACTCTCCCGTAAGTCTCTTCATGATTTTCTGATAAGCTTATTCTACTCTGCACATATCAAGTGCTTTATGAGATAAGATTTTTGATTTCTTCCTGAAGCTTCTGATCCTTTTCAGCAATAGTTTTCTTCATCTTTGCTTTCATATCGGAAAGCTTTTCAGAAAGTGTGCTGTCAGAAAGTGCAAGAATCTGAACAGCGAGAAGTGCTGCATTAGCCGCACCGTTTATCGCAACTGTCGCTACCGGTACACCCTTAGGCATCTGAACTGTTGCAAGAAGTGCATCAATACCATCAAGGCGTGTTGATTCCATAGGTATACCTATAACCGGAAGAATAGTGTATGCCGCAAGAACGCCTCCAAGATGAGCTGCCATTCCTGCTGCTGCTATGATTACACCAAAACCGTTATCTGATGCATTTTTAGCAAAATCAGCTGCTGCTTCCGGAGTACGGTGAGCAGACATAACATGAATCTCAAATTCAACTCCAAAGTTTTTAAGCTCCTTGGCTGCTTCCTTTACTACAGGAAGATCACTGTCACTTCCCATAATAATCGCTACTTTTTTTGCCATTTTTTTAAAAACCTCCTAAAATAAATATAACTGCGACAAAGTCACAGTTATTTAAATACAATATCTCTATAAAAATTTACAAGTACAGTGTTATCACAAATCATCGGAAAAGAGAAAGATATTCTGAAATCCATAATAACACCTCATGTTTTTTTATTTTCACAGCAGTCTTATATTATTATACATTATTTATTTAATTATTTCAACACTTTTTTTAAAAAAGAAATCATAAAAAAGACTGTTTTTTTTATGGACTTTTATATCTGCTTGTCAAACGTTTTCTTTACTGCAGGTATAAGCATTCCGCCAAGAGCGTTTCCGAGCATAACTACAAGTATGTAAACAAGTCTGTCAGCTGTAACATGGGATACGAAGAGATAATAGCAGTCTGCAACAGAATGATTGAAGCCGCTGAAAATAAACACCATTACAGGCAGCGCTACACCAAACACCATTGATGTATCATTGCTCTTTTCTCTGCACATACGGGCATTCTCAACCGCAAGATACATAAGAAGTCCGCAGAATATTCCAAGAACAAACTTGCTTATTATGTTGTCAGACATCTTAGCGTCAAAAACAGCCTCTGCCTTTTCGTGAATACCGGTCCATATCCTTGTAAAGCTCAGTAGAAAAGCCGCAAGCGCCGTTCCGGCAGCATTTCCGCAGAAAATAAGAAGAACATCAATGATATATGCCGGTTTTCTTTCAGGGATATATCCTACTTTTCCGGTATAAAGATAAAAGCCATACTGGATTATCGTAAACAGACCGAAGCTGAACAGAAAACCTCCTATATATTTGTTGTCGCATGAAAGATATACTGTACCTCCCACGCCTATCATGATTCCGGACATGATCGCCTTCATCAGGATACTTAAAACAGATTCTTTTTTCAATTTATATTTCCTCCCTATTTTGTATTTTTTTACAAAAAACCCGTAATTAAAGTACACTAATAATTATATAATACACGAACTATGATGTCAACAAAAAAATAAAGCCTCCGGTCCTTACGGACTGACAAAAGGCTTTTTCAAAAGGATAATTGGGACAGATGGATTCGAACCATCGACTGACGGAGTCAAAGTCCGTTGCCTTACCGCTTGGCTATGCCCCAGTTAATTAGTGTAAAACACCTGAAATATTATAGCATATTATTATACTGCTTGTCAAGAGGTTAAAAAGGGTTTTATACTAATCGCAATACAAAGAGCGAACTCTCAGTCAGCTTCGCTGATATCTCTCCTTAAAACGAGAGGCGTCGAAATCTTACGTCCATTCTGCCGACACTTCCCAGTTTGTATTAAATGCTTTTTTCAGAAGTATCATATCAATAATATTTACTTTGCCGTCATCGTTCATATCTATTATATACTTCTGTTCTTTACTTATATCACAGATACCGTTCATATACTGAATAAAGCCTACAAGATCAGAGGAAGAAAGCTTACCGTCGTTGTTGATATCTCCTTTTTTAATATTATTATCAGACTTTGTAAAATAAAGTGAACAGTCGTCTACCGAACCATATGATTCTTCTTTTCCGGATATATCAATGATTATTGTAAAGTTTTCGTTTTTTTCTGCAAGAAAATCAAAAGCTATCCTTTCCCACTTATCATACGAAACTGTAATTCCTTCTGCAAGAGTCTTTTTCTCACCCTGAGAAATAACCGAAACAGAGTATTCACTGCCTTCACCGGCTATATAGCAGGAAAATTCATATTTTCCTGTCTCATCCGCCAAAAACCCGGCAGCCATAACGGAGTTTTCAAAGGCTGACGGAGAATACCAATGCGCTGAATAGTTTCCCGTCCTTGCCATTTCGCTGTTTATCGTAAACTTTGAATATTCGCCGCTTGTAGTATTCTTTATAATCCACTCATCAGTCGCTCCGCCGTTATTTCCGGCATTTTCAAAACCGGGATCACTCAAAAGATTTTTTCGTTCTTTATTTGTAAAAATATGTTCAAAAACATAAAGCGAATCCAGAGGAGTACCATCCTGAGCAAACAATGCCTGATTATCAACTGCAGAACCTCCGAAATATTTTGCATCCTCCTGATACTCCATTGCAGCCTGTGATGCCCAGCCGGAACCGTCTTTTTCCCACTTTCCGAGGTTGGAATAATACTCATCGCCTACTGTTATCCATGCAGGCTCCCAATAAAATACGCCTATTCCGTCAGATCCGACTGCAGAAACAGCTCTGAATAAATCACTTAGAAAATCTACTTGTCCGTTAACGCTTACTTCGTACGAAACGTAGTCGCCAAGACTTTCCATAGATGATACAGTATTTCCAAAGCAATCACTGTCTTCAAAAGTATTTGCCCATGATGTTTCAGCTACCATTACGTATTTGTCGTACTTCTGTGAAATATTTTTCAGAACGTTCGTCAGATTTGATAATGTTCCGTGCCAGTACGGATAATATGACGTTGCAAAAACATCATAATCAACTCTGCCCTTCTGCAGTAGGGAGGCAAGTGAATCAAGATGACCGTTTTTTTCGGGATTTGTAAAATGTACAGCTATCAGTATATCCTCACTATAGCTTCTTACAGCAGCTGCACCTGCATTCATAAGACGACTGACGTCCTCCCAGTTCGTCTCTCCACACATTCCGCTCGTCGTTTCGTTTCCTAACTGAACCATACCTATAGTAACTCCGGTCTGCCCTATTTTCTTCAAAGAATCATAGGTATAAGAGTTTATAGCCTGCGCCTTCTGATCTACAGAGAAACCACGCCACGCCTTAGGTGCAAATTGTTTTCCGGGATCTGCCCAAAAATCCGAATAATGAAAATCAACAAGCATCTTCAGATCGTTTTTCTGACATCTTTCGGCTATTTTTACAGCGGTGTCGATATCGTTTGCGCCTCCTCCGTATGTCTTACCGTCTGAAGTATACGGATCATTCCATATACGGACACGGACATAGTTTACTCCAGCGTTTTTGAGTGTCGCAAATATATCCTGCGGGTTTCCGTTAGCATCCTTGAACACAACGCCGCTTTTCTCAAGCGCTATAACCGAAGAAACATCAACACCTTTTATAACTTCTCCGTTGTTTACAGGGATTTCGGAAAACTCTATATCTTCAAAAGTCTGAACAGCGCATACAGATACAGATGACACCGTAAACGCCAATGCCAGAGCCAGACCAAGTGAAAGAATTTTTTTTAATTTCATCATTTTTCTCCTTTTCATAATTATCAATAATATATAATGAACGTCAAAACATTTTTTACGTTCACTATAACATTCATAACTATACGCCGTCAATTAACAAAAACAATGCTTTATTCTGCTTTGTGTATAATGCTTTTCCGATAAAAACAAGCTGATGTACCGTACGCTCCTCATCAGGACATGTACAGCACATCAGCTTCAGGTCATATTTTTTATTCTGATATTGATGCAATATTATAAACAGGATCAACATCTGCGTTATAATCAACGTCATTTGCTTCAAATCCGAAAAGTCCGAAAAAGTCTTTCCAGTATCCTGCTATATCCGCCTTATCCTTAACAGTTTCAGTTGTTACAGCATCCCAGATGCTCTTGACCTCAGACTGAACATCTTCCTGCATTTCCTTGTCGTCAAGTCTTATCATGCCATCCTGATCAACAACAGCGGATTCTTTTGAAAGCTTATCTGTAAAGAGTCTTGTCATCTGCTCTATGCAGCCTTCGTGAATGCCTTTTTCTTTCATTACCTTAAACAGGATAGAAATATACAGAGGAACAACAGGTATAGCTGAGCTTGACTGTGTAACAAGAGCTTTGTTTACGGAAGTATATGCTTTTATTCCGTCAAACTTCTCAGTGATAGCCCTGGAAGTAGCAAAGAGATGCTCCTTAGCCTTGCCTATAGTACCGTTCATATATATAGGGTGTGTAAGCTCAGGACCAAGATATGAGAATGCAACTGTAACTGCGTCCTTTTCAAGTACGTCTGCAGCTGTAAGAGCATCCATCCAGTCCATCCAGTCCTCACCACCCATAACCTTTACAGTCTGTACTGTTTCTTCATCTGTTGCAGGTGAGATAGTAACCTCTGTTATAGTATTATCCTTAAGATCGATAGTCTTGTTTGTATAGTCGCCTTCTGTAGTCTTAAGAACAGATGAATAAACTGTTCCGTCCGGAGCTGTTCTTCTCGGAGCTGCAAGACTGTAGATAACAAGATCAACCTTACCAAGATCTTTTTTTATGAGGTCTATAGTCTGCTGCTTTATCTGAGTTGAAAAAGCATCACCGTTGATTGTTTTTGCATAAAGTCCGTCAGCATGAGCGAACTCTTCAAAAGCTGCTGTGTTATACCAGCCTGCTGATGCCGGCTTCTTGTCTGTGCCTTCCTTATCAAAAATGATACCTATAGTCGATGCTCCACATGAGTAGGCTGCTGCTATTCTTGATGAAAGTCCGTATCCCATTGATGAACCGATAACAAGAACTTTCTTGAAACCGCTGTCGGATCTGTTCTTTTTTGCATATTCTATCTGTTCAGAAACGATTTTTTTACAGCCTTCCGGATGTGCTGTAGTGCATATAAATCCTCTTGTTTTAGGTTTGATGATCATAAATAATCTCCTTAAAGTTTTCAGTATATTTTTATACAAGCTTTTCTAAAAAACCTGACGGTTATTTTTATTAAAGCTCAGACTAATGTATAAATTATACCACTAAAAGAAAATTAAATCAAGTCGTTACTCCGTGATAATTATTTCACTGCGGCCTCTTTGTTCTGCAAGCTCCAGTGCTCCGAGCGTTTCCATACTCATGCGATGAACTGTTTTGTTCTTGTCCTTGAGTACGGATATACCCATACAAAAATCCGAAAGATCTGTATCCATGTATTTTTCGTTTTCAAAAACAGATCGCGTCTTTGATGTAAAGTTCGGAATATACTGTACTCCTATACCCTTAAGGAATATCACAAATCTTCCGTCACTGTACTTACCCATGATATCGTCTTTACGAATCGCCCTTCTCATGCATTTTACAAAAGCAGCCTCAAGGTCAAGCGAATACTGATAATCTTTCGCCTTTATCTTTTCGAAGTCAGTGATAGAAAGCATGATCATTACGTGATCTCCTGTCTTGCCTTCTCTTTCGATAAACTCCTGAACGCTTTCATAAAAATCATAAAGGCTGTATACTCCGGTGTTCTTATCCTTGCGGCTATGACGTTCCTTTTTGAGCTCAGCAATCTTACGCTCATCTATATCGTTTACGATCATAGTTGCGTTTTTGCCCTGATAATCGTTATCCATCATAAAGTGAATGCTTTTCCAGCGCATATCACCAAGCGGAGAGAGCGTTCTGTACTCTGTATAGTAATCCTCGTTTCCGGTATAGTTCGTTTTCTCCATATCCGAAAGTATACAGGTTACTTTCGCGCGGTCATCTTCGTGTATATAGTTCTCTATATAGCTGTTAAAGTCAGCAATACAAGGACCGGAGCCTATCTCATCAAGCTTGTTTTTCTTGATTCCGGTATGAAGCAAATCAGCTTTCCGGTTCTTTATATCATAATCGTATATTTCACAAATAAGGCCCTTTATTGCATTGTTAAGTCTTCGCTGAGCAGATATAACAGAAAGCTCCTGTTCCTTCTGCTCCTGAATATTGGAAATATATATAGTAGCAATAGGCTTTGATGTTTTGCTGATTTTTTGAAAATACACACGGCAAAGACACCATTCGTACAGGCTCTCATCATCAGGATCCGTTTGTTCCGTGTCATATACTCTCATTTTCAGTTCAAACTCTGCTTCAGAATCTCCTCTGTAAAATGCCGCCAGAATACTTTTAAGTGATAGCTCTGTTGAAACTATATCGGCAAAATCCGGATGAATATTTTTAAGAATGATATTTTCATAGAACCCTGAATACTGTCCGTTCGGCTCAAACATAAATGTTTTTCCCTGGCCATACGAAATAATGTTGTATGTATCCGCTTCTATATCAAGCTCCATAACAAATGCACTGATATAAGGCAGCATCTGAATATATCTATGATACAGGGTTTCCCTGTCAGCAAATATATCCTTGTCGTTGATGACCGGCTTAAAAGTTTCCGCTACAGGAAGATACTTTGGTATGTAGTTTTTGACATATGCTTCAAACTGTTCAAGAGAAAGAGGCTTGGAATAAACGTATCCCTGTATAACGTCACAGCCTATTTTTCTCAGAAAATCAATGCTTTCCGGAGATTCTATACCCTCCGCTACGATCTTCATGCCAAGTCCTCTGGCCATAGCAACGACACTTGCTATTACTGAATTGTTTCTTTCGACATCGTTTTCATTATCGCATACAAAAAACATACGATCCATTTTCAGAACGTCAACGGGCATTGATTTGAGCATGTTAAGAGATGAGCTTCCTGTTCCAAAATCATCTATAGAACAGAAAAAACCGCTTTTACGCAGTCTGAGCATTATCTGTTTGAACACATAATAATCTTCAAAAACAGCACTTTCGGTAAACTCTATCTCTATACGCCCATCAGGAATGTTGTACTTGTTTCTTATTCCTGTATAGTACTCTATAAAATCACTCAGTCTCAGATCCACCTTTGATACATTGACCGAAATAACAATATCATCAAACCATCTGTCGTTAAGGTGACGGCTTATAAAACGACAAGCAAGCTCCATAACATGACAGTCAAGCTTGGTTATGAGTCCGTTTCTTTCAAGCACAGGGATAAAATCGTTAGGATAAACCATCGTTCCGTCTTTTTTTATCCATCTTACCAGTGCCTCCGCACTGAGAACGCGATCCTCATGCTGCAGATAATGCTGAGGCTGCAGGAAAATATGAAACTCGTCGTTCGCTATAGCCTCATCTACTGATTTTATTATCTCAAGCTCCTTTGAGATTTTTTCGTCAAGCATATCATCATAGAAAAAATGTCCTGATGAAATCTCAGAATACTTTATAGCTGCAAAAAGCTTGTCTGCTGCCTCTCGTATTGATATTTCACCTGTCATTTTGTGTATACACGCCACAAGGTCTACTCTGAATTCGAGAGAGCTTTCTGATATTATACATTTTCCAAGCGATGTCCGGATATCGTTTACAGTATCAGTCACTTCGGATATTTCGGTATATGAAATAATAACAATGATCGTCCCTGCATAAAACATGAGCGCGATTCCACGATCGATTATTTTGCCGCAGATCACCTGCACTACATATTCGTCTGCTTTGACCGAAAACGAAGCTCCGAAAATATCACTGATAAAATGCTTGTTCTGAATATCTATACATATGATAGCATGCTTTTTCCCGTTATTGAGTATCTGCGTATTAGCTTTATCTTCAAACTCATCAAGATGCGTAAATAATATTCTCTGGTTTTCATAATACCTGACTGACCCTGTTTCATTCCCCATTTTTTAATCACCCCTTATTCCGGAATATTATAAATTCACTAAAAAACAATAGTATATTCTATATATAATTATACAATATAATGGTTTGATAATACAACCCTTTTCACTATTTTCAATGTTTTTTTGTAGCAAAGCACAATTTATAAGCTGTTTTATGTACATATTTTACACTCCAAAAATAAAAAAGTATTGTAAAAGGAACAGAAAAATGGTATAATTATAATCGTGACCGTTTATATTCCAAAAACGTTCCCACAATATTTATTTATGGAGTTGACAATGTTAAAATGGCAAAAAAAACATTGAGATTTTTCTTTGCATTATTTTGCGGAAAAGCTACTATAAAAATTCTCAAGCTCTTGAAAAAAAGAGCTACAAACTTCCCCGGTTCGGTTGTTCTTACTCTGTGTCCGGATTTTCTCAAATACCTTGAAAAACCTGAAAAGATCATAGCTATAACAGGTACTAACGGAAAAACAACAGTAAGCAATATGATTCTTGACATACTTACTGACAACGGCTACGACTGCACAAACAACAACTTCGGAGGAAACGTCGATACCGGAATATCTGTTGCACTCATGAAGGACAGCACATTATCCGGAAAAGCAACAAAAAAATTCTGTGTCCTCGAAATAGACGAAAGAAGCGCATTAAGAATCTATCCTTATATCAAGCCTGATTATCTTGTTTGTACCAATCTTACACGTGATTCATACAAGAGAAACGCACATGTCGAATACATCTTTGATATACTTGACAATAACATTCCTGACGAAACACACCTTATACTGAACGCTGATGATCTCATAAGCTCTTCACTTAAAAAGAATAATTCACGCACATATTTCGGAATGGAACCGTTCGTGGACGAAAGACTTATAAGTGACAATATCGTAAAGGACATAACAGTCTGCCCTGAATGCAGCAGTCCTCTTGAATATGATTTTCTCAGATACAATCACATCGGACGTGCCAGATGCTCATGCTGCGGATTTGCCTCCAAGTCCCCCGACTTTGATACAGTTGAACGCACCTTTAATCCGGACGGACGAGCTGATATAAAAATCAAAACTGCAGACGGAACAGAAGATTATAATGTTCCATGCGAAAACATCATAAACCTGTATAACGCAACTGCTGCAATCACCGCTCTCAGAATCTTCGGTCTTACACACGAACAGATTCAGAAATCCTTAAGCAAAATAAGCCTTGTAAAATCAAGATTTACTTCGCACGAGGAAAACGGACGTGTACTGAGAAGCATTCTCGCAAAGGGTCAGAATCCTGTAGCATGTTCTCATGCATGCAACACTGCACGAAGCACTCCGGACAGTGCTGTTATAATGCTTTTCGATGATCTGTATGACAGAAGACAGTCCACTGAAAACACAGCATGGATATATGATGTGGACTTCGAGTTTCTTAACAGCGAAAACATAAAACAAATTATAATAGGCGGTCCTCGTGCCAACGACTACTATCTTCGTCTCCTGCTTGCCGGAATACCTGCAGAAAAAATCAAATACACATACGACGAAAATAACGCCGGAGATCTTCTTGAGCTTGACGGAATAAAGAACATCTATATTCTCTTTGATTTGTACAATGCAGAATTCAAAGCTATAACCGAAAACAAGGTAAAGGAGAAAATGAAAAATGCGAATTGAGATATTATATCCCGAACTATGCTGCCTCTTCGGTGATTCAGGAAATATAAGATATCTGGAAAAATGCCTTCCCGAAGCAGAGTTTATACACACATCACTTAACGATACCCCTGCTTTTGCTGACGGAAACGTAGATATGATATACATGGGAGCATCCACCGAAAGAAGTCAGGAAAAGATAATCGCCAGACTTATGCCGTACAAGGAACAGCTCAGAAAAGCTATCGACGATGGAAAAGTTGTTTTATTTACCGGAAACGCTCCTGAAGTTCTGTTCAATTATATAGAAAAAGATGACGGCACAAAAACAGAAGCTCTCGGACTCTTTGATTTTTACGCTAAACAGCGTCTTTCCCAGCGTTTTAACTGTATAGTTCTTGCTAAGTTTGAAGACTTTGATATAGTAGGCTTTAAAACACAGTTTACCATGACCTATGGAGATAACAGCAACTGTTACTTTGCTGATGTACAAAAAGGTATAGGCATAAACAAGGAATCAACTCTTGATGGTATCCGTATTAAAAACTTTTTCGGAACAAGTATTATCGGACCTTTACTTGTACTCAACCCATACTTTACCGAATATCTTATGAAGCTCCTCGGAACAGAAAATCCAAAGTGCGCCTTCAGAGATGAATCAATCAAAGCGTATGATATACGAGTAAAAGAAATGAAAGCTGCAAAGAACGATCATTGATATACTGATAAGTTCTTGTTATAAAAAATCAATACCCCTTCGACGGAAAATCCGGCGGAGGGGTATTGATTATAAACAGCTTGTAAAACAGAATAAAATATGATACAAAAAAGACTACGGATACTTTGACAGAAACGAAAAGCTTGACAAGCGTGTATTCTTGTGTGCTGGCGCACTGGATGATCCTGATTATTCTCACAGATATAGTGGTCATGACACAACACTTAAAGGAATTGCAAAGATGCATGAACGTCTGAAGTCTCATGGCGCAGACGTAACCTACAAGCTGTACGATTCTCATCACTATCAGTTTATCCCTGAAATACCGGTTGAGTATCTGAAAGAAAAATATCCGTGTTAATGCTCAGTGATTGCAAAAGGATAATATCAGAATTTTCGGTATGACAAAAATTTTTAACATAAAAACCTGTATCTCTCAGCTGATCTCCAGCTTATAAAAGATACAGGTTTTTTATTTTTCTCCTATAGATACTATACTTTCAATTTGCTCTACATTATCTCTTTAAGATAAAGCGTAACTTTGTTCTGTATGTTCTTTGCCGCTTCCTTTGCGCTCTGGCCATCGGCAAAAAATATGTTCAGCTGCTCATTTATGATTCTTCTGACAGTTGAATCTGAAAGCGACGTTTTTGAAGCCGATGATATGAGTGAAAGGATTTTGTCTTTTCCATTATTGCCGATTACGGACTCATCTGCAAGCTTATCAAAAGCGGATCTTTTCACAGGAAAACTGTTCTGGTATGAATATGTCTTACAGCTTCGCAGCTGACTCTGTTCCGAAAGAAGATAGCTGAGAAATTCTGCTGCACCTTCTTTTTTCTGTGATGAGGAAAATATAGCTGCGGTAAAATCCGAAGAAACCGCCATACTGTCTGAGTCGGCAGACGGCAATCCGATAAAAACAGGTTCTCCTCCGAAATTTTTATTAATATTTTTGAGGTCTTCAAAACCAAATAACCCTTCAAACTGAAGAAAACAGTGCTCATCAGCTATTCTGGACATATATTTTTCGCTCTCGGCATTATTTAAAATAACTGTTTTCTCAAACTCTTCAAAAGACATTCCATAACGTTTAATAAGCTCAAGCAATGATATAAAATTTTCATTTTCAAAGCTGCATGTACCTTTTTCAAAATCAACATATTCTGATATATTATAATAGATAAGATACGAGCTCAGCTCATCATAATTAGAATCATAAAATATTTTTTCTCCGTTATTAAGATTTAAAAATTCATCAAAGCTTATTCCTTTTTTGTCACCAAGCAGTGATTTCTTTCCTGAAAGACCGTGCAGTGAAAAGTTAAGAGGCACTGCATATTGTTTTCCGTTAAACCTGTAGGCATCTAAAATACTTTCAAAATAATCCTCTCTTTTTATTCCGTAGTTTTCAAACACCTGATCAAGATCTTCAAACACATTCATATTGATGTACTTTATCATATCAAAATCAGATGCAAAAATAATCATATCAGGTGTGTTTCCCTTTATGATCTCCTGATCCAGAGAGGAGACGCCCGAATCAAGAAAATATCCTATTCTGTATTCTGAATATTTGCTCAGATCGTTTATATGTATCCTGTAACGGTCATTTGATTTATTGAATTCAGTAATGATATTTCGGATATCACTGTTCATAAAATTTCCCGCCAGCTCTATGATCTGACGCTCCTGTATAGTTTTTAGAGTTTCTTCGTTTACTCTTCTTATAAGCTTGATATTGCTTCCATGAGTTGTTGAATCAAAGCACCTGTAAACTATAGTGTCACTGTCAAACACGCAAACTTCCTCAGGACGTTCCTCTATATCTGAATCAACCCAGTTTATTATTTCTTCAATGGTATTGTTTTTTATATTATAGCTGTACACCCCATCCTCGAAGGCAAAACACACATCGTATTTTCCGTTTCCTTCACATATACTGTTAATTCTGTAATCGAGCTTGCATATTTCAATCAGCTTATTTTTCTCAAAATCAATCTTATTGAGTGAGGCGTCCTGACCGGGAACATATAGCGCTGCATAGCATTCGCCGTTCGAGTTAAACAACTGGTACCATGGCTCCACATTGATTTCTCCGGTTTTTACGCCTTCAGGGCTATAAAGCTTAATACTGTTATCTTGATAAACCGCTATGTTTTCATATTGGTCAATCACAAAATCATCACTATATCCATCGCCTATATAAGTACGTCTTAACATATCGAGATCTTTATCAAGCTCAACAACATAGTTTGAATCACTATCGGTCTCAGAAGAATACATACTCTCAAGCACATATACACTGTTGTTTTCAGATGTTTTTATTTTTCTGATCGTGCCGTCTGATTTGTAATAATTCTGAACATTTCCTTTAAAATCAGATTTACATAAAAACACACCGCTTTCTGAATCGGTCACGTCATAGCCTGACGCAAGAATGACATTTTCAGAACCGACAGCATAACTATATTTTAAGCTTTCGCTTCCATACTTGTTCAGATCTGCAGCAACGACATTCTCTTCATCTTCAAACCTGTATCCGTAAATGACTCCTTCAGACATATAGGTAAAGTCATATTCTTCAGACTTACAGTTGTTTACCATCATCAGCCAGTGTAGTGTCTGTTCCCCCTCAAGCTCTGCCTCATATCTTTCAGAAACCTCACCGGTATCAGCATCTATCATATTAAAAAAATATGTACTTCCGACTTCTTCAGGATGCGTGTAAATCACCAAAGATTCATCTTTGCCGATAAACGCACCATTAAACATGCCTTCCATATCAGCTGTTATATTCTCTTTGATAAACATCATCTCATCATCCGGACTATACTTATACATTGTCACGTTATCATTTTCATCACTGTAAAACGTATAGTAACATCCGCTGCTGTCGGTAGTAAATCCCTTGAACAGTGTTCCTGTTTCTATCCGGGATTTATCAAAAATCCTGCGGTTTGATATTTCATTAAGCTCATTATCATATATACTTATATACAAACAAGACAGTTCATCATCTGTCATAGTATATTTTTCTATCCTGAAGGTACCATCTTCAAGTTGATTTATTCCGGACACCCATTCGTTTTCAGAAACCTCTATCGAAGCTGATATTTTTAACGTCCGGCGATCCGCACGAAGTATATGGTTGCTGCCATCTTCGTTTTCAGTATACATGAGCCAGATATAATTGTCATCAATCGACAGAGCACTAAAAGTTCCATCATATCCGCTCAGATCAATATCATATTTTTTATTTTTGCTTTTATCCAGCAAGGATACAACCTGCTTTTCTGTTCCTTTGAACATATATCCGCTGAAGTACAGGATTTCACCTTTTCCGGCTATATGTTCAAAAGTAACAATATTATCAGAAAATTCAAGACTTGTATCCTCTTTAAAATAATTTTCTATCTTCTTCTCCTGATATTCTTTATTTTCTTTCTTTATCCCCAGATAAGCCGCTGTCACAATTGCCCCGGTAATAGCTGCTGCTACTACTCCCACAAATATCCTGAATGATGTTTTTTTCTTTCTTATCACATTCACTTTGATCACTCCTTCGTCTTCGGAACGATACATAGATATTGCAGAACATACAGGAGTTTCATCTGCTTTGCCTATATCATCCATTGCTTCTATAATATACTTGTCGCTGATATTTCCGATTGCTCTGTAAACATTCTCCTTAGTCATGGTTCAATTCCCCTCTCAGCAAGGTGCTTGCGAAGTTTTTTTCTCAGGCGTTTCAGAGTAGCTGATACACTGTTCTCTGACATTTTCATTCGCTCAGAAATACTTCTGACGCTTTCTGTATACCAATATCTTAACACAAATATTTTTCTGTTTCTCGAAGAAAGCAAATCAAGAAACGAATCAATAACCTCACTGAGTTCGTTCTCATCATTTTCAATATTTATTGCCTTGTCAGGTATACATTCTTCAAGTTCATGCAGTACAAGTGCTGCCTGTCCGCCTCCGCGCTTTGCAGCATTGTTTTTTTCATACATATTCAAAGCAAGATTTCGTACTATTCTTCCGAGAAATGCCGGCAGAACCCTTGGCCTTTGCGGTGGAATTGCATTCCATGTTTTCAGATAAGTATCGTTCACACATTCCTGTGAATCTTCTCTGTTAGATAAAATATTATTCGCAATATAACAACAGTATGAACCATATTTTTCATCTGTTTCAGTTATTGCACGTTCATCTCTGTCCCAGTAATGCTGAATTATTGTTTTATCATCCACACATTTTCCTCCTCTCACCTATATTGACAGATTTTTTTTTAAATTCTGACGGTTTAAAAAATATTTTCTGCTAAAGATCTCAACTCATACAATTGCACACTTCAGGTCAAGCAAAAAATAACAGCTTATCCATAATACTGTGATAAGCTGTTATCCTTATAAAAATTTTTGTATGTTGTATGTTTCAAAAATACTTGACTACAACACTGTTGCTTTTATCGTTTCTATTATACATTATTTTACTATGATTTGCAACTAAAACGCGGTCTGCTCATGACATATTTCTTACTAAAAATCTGTTACCATACTTCATCATAAAGCAAAAGAAAATACTTATAGTCCGCACCTGCTGAAAAATCAAGTATCTGTTCTGATGAAGCGTGAATCGAAAGCTCTGTTCTTTTTTCCTCCTGATCGGTAAATTCTTCAATTACCGATATATACCCAAGATCAAATAATCTGTTCGCTTCATCCATAAGAATTTCTTTATCCTTAATCTGCTTTTCCTCATCAAAAACATGAACAATTACGCGATAGATCACTGTATCACCATATTCGTTTACCGCTTCTCTTAACGGCGTTGTCATGCCAAACTTTCCTTTGTCCGGCAATGTATAGCTTGCAGAACAGGCTTCCGGATATGATGATATTAATTCCTTTCTTCTTCTCAGCGTTACAACTCCGCCGTTTCCAAGTTTAACGATCAAAACATCAGCGTCTTCCTTTGTGGTGTAAAGTTCAGCGGTAAGATCACCTAAATACGTCTTATATGTTCCTTCATAATCTCCTGCCAAACCAAGATAAATATCAGGAGTATATTTTCCTTCTGTATCTGTCCCGAACTGAGAATAAGTCACGCCGTCAACAACTACTAAGCCCATTATATCACCGTGAAAAACATCCTGACACACATCATGAAGAATTCCATTAGAATAAACATCGTTATCCCCTGGTAAAGTCATCTGACTTTCTTCATTTTTATGAATAGGGGCATTTTCCGTTTTTTCACTCATCTCACCAGAGGATATCGGCTCTTTTTCATCAATCACTACGGAATCATTCATAATAACCCTTGATGTACCGTTAAGTCTGCCGCCTTTCCACCATATACCGATTCCTGCAAAACATATGCAGAATACAGATATAACGACACGGATGGTCAGCTTTTTTTTCCTTTTTTGTTCATCAGCATACCGCTCTCTGCGTTCAAGCAAACTGTTTACCATTTCATCACAACTCTTCATAAATAAAGCCCTCCTTTTCAAGCTTGGATTTCAAAGACTGCTTGGCTCTGTAAAGAAGATTTTTGATCTGACGATCACTTTTTTTCAATATTATTGCTGCTTCTTTATTTGAAAAACCCTCAAAAAACACAAGCCATAGAATCGTTCTGTAATCAGGACTAAGCTCAGAAAGTTTTTTGTGTACATATATTTTTCTTTCTTCCTTTATGTAGGATTGTTCAAGACTTCGTTCTTCAATCAAAAAGTTTTCCATATCTTCCATGGGAGTATTAACTAATCTGCTGTTGTGTCTTATATAATCAACTGCCACATTTCGGCCTATCGCATATAACCAGGACTTAAATGAGCTTTTACCGGAATATCTTGGTTTTCTGACCATCAATCTGAAAAAAGTATCTTCTGTTAATTCCTCAGCAACAAAAATATTATTAGCATAACCATTCAGATAGAGTATAAGACCGTCTTTATAATCTTCTACTATTTCAGCTATCCCTTTGTCATCACCATCAAGAAAACGGCGGTAGCTACTTGCACCGTTATCCATTCAATTCCTCCTTTCCGAAAAGAGTTTATTTTATCCCTCTCACTTATTAGTCGTATAAAAACAGAAAAAGTCTCATAGTATTAAAAATATTTAGTGAATGACTTATTTGGGGTAAACAAAATTATATCTGATTATGACTTATAAAATCATTCCAAAAAGAAAAGAGCCGAATGCTCTTGCAATCGACTCATGCTTTTTCTAAATATTCTGTTGGAACTTCCTTTGTAAGCCATACGCCGTTTTCCGAAAGCCAGAACTTATAGCCCTGTCGAAACATTTCTCCTGTACGCACTATAAAGATATGCGGTTTTCCATGTCTGTTGCCTACATTCACAGCTGTTTCCATATCTTTTGACAGATGCACATACAGACGAGACTTTGGAATCAAACCCTCTCTGAGAATGGACTCCACATATTTTTCACCCGTACCATGATAGAGAATCTCAGGCGGTTCTGCCTCTTTCAGTTCTACATCCACCTCAATTGAATGTCCCTGATTTGCACGGATTTTAGTTTTATCCTCGTTGAAGCTGTATCGTTGTTTGTTATCCGTACGCACGATTTCTTCGAGCATCGGCATGTCAATCTGATACTTTTCTGTGGCATTGATACCTTTAATCAGTTTCTCCACATCTGCCCAGCCGTGAGCGTCGAGAGTAATTCCAATAGTTTCCGGCTTATGGCGGAGAATCAGACTGATGAATACGCTTGTCTTTTTCATCACTTGACACCTCTTTTGATTATATTTTTATAGTAAATGACAAATATATTTGTTGTTTACTATTAGCCGATATGCACGGAGCTAACGTAGTTAGCGGATGTGCAAGGCAATAATAATTATACCACAGGTCAATGAAAAAGTCCAGATGAACATCATCTTCCTCCCGCCACACCGAACTATCGTTACTACTCACGGGTTAGCCAGTCGTGTGTATAAGACTGGCACATGCTTTTTTCTTTTAAAATTGTAATAGCCACCCCAATTGAGGTGGCTATTTTTAG
>SVNR01000050.1 GCA_015066815.1 Ruminococcus sp. | reverse complement strand
CAAAATAAATTTGACTTTCACTATAATTATTTTATTTATATTGCCTTGCACATCCGATGACTGCGTCATCTCCGTGCAGATCGGCTAATAGTAAACGCAATTTATTTATTGCGTTTACTATAATTTGACCTTCACTATAATTAATTTGTTAATTTTGCCTTGCATATTAGTTTACTACATAAACTTCACCTCTAAAATATATATTCGTAAACACAAAAAAAATACCGACCGCATCTTTTCACAGATGCAGTCGGCTTGATTTTTATTCAGTTTCTTCTTTTTTTATTTTAAAAATCATTCTGAAAAATCCGGAAAGAAAACCGGGGCTTTTTATTACTACAACTTTCATAAATGATACCTCCGTTATGTATCTTGACTTTTTATTATTATATTCATAACGAAAGCTTTTGGTTAATGGATATTATAAAATATTTTTTTACTCTGAAACCGCATCTGTCAGTAACTCTGTTTCTGCAGGCTGTTCTGACTGTGGTTCTGACGAATCAACAGGTGCAGGATCTGTTGCAGGAGGTTCTGTCTCTGTTGGTTGTTCAGGAGCAGGAGTAACAACGACCGGAGGTTCTGTTACAGGCGGTTCTGTAGGCGGAATTGTAGTAACTACAGGAGGCTCGGTCGGCGCAGGTGTTGTTACAACAGTAGTTGTTACCGCCGATGTAGTTGTTTCCTCAGGTACTATTCCTCCGACTGCCTTAAGAGCAGCGTTTATATCCTCTGTTATTACTTCGTACTTTTTCTGTTCGAAGTCAAAGCTGTATGTTCCGACTACTGCCGTTTTGTTATCAGCAGTGTTGTGTATCTCTATCTTTACTGTGTGCTTGTCAGAGCCCTGTACCTCGAACCTGTACTGTGTAAGTCCTTCTATGTTTATATATTCCTTCATCTGAATAAGCTTGTCGTCCATATATACCTTGAAGGTCATAACACCGCGTACCTTTTCAGGGAAGTTTATCGTCAGAGGAACCTCCGAAACCGGCGGTTTTCCTGTACTTACATATATGATTATCTTTTCGGTCGGATTTACAAGAGTTTCTCCGGGGAAGTTCTGTGATACTACCTCTCCCTCAGGCGCCTTGTCATCCTTGCTCTCTACAACAACTGTAAAGCCTGCGTTCTTAAGAGTTTCAACAGCTGTGTCCTTCTGCATTCCGACAACATTAGGAAGTATCTTGGCGTCGTTCTGTGCACCCTTGCTGACATATATAGTAACACTGTTTGATATCTCCATCTCTGTACCTGCTTCCGGAGAAACACGTATTACCTTGCCATAGGCAACTGTATCATTGAAAATATCCGTCTGTACTACCTTAAAACCGGCATCGTTGATAAGCTCTATCGCTTCGCCTGAAGACATGCCGTCAACCTCAGGAACTATGGATTTGTTTTTGCCGTTGCTTACCTTGACGAGAACCTCTGTACCCTTTTGTACAACAGTACCTTCGTCTACACTCTGTGAAACAATTGTGTTTTCAACATATTCAGAATAAACCGGCTCTCCATCCACTTTGATAAGCAGCTTGCCTGAATACATATCCACCATATCGTCATAATCATACTGAAGAAGACTCGGCATTGCAAAGGTCGTATCACCCTTGTTCTTTACGATTCTTGATACGACTCCGGCTATAACAGCTATCAGAAGAACCATTCCGATAATTGTGCCTATCGTTGCAAGCTTTACAAAAAGAGGATTTGCAGGAGTCTCATACTCTATATCTGCAGCAGCAAGCGCAGGCTCGTGTTTTTTTCTGCCGCCTATATAATAATTCTGAGGTGCATCCTCTTCCATGTCTTCACTGTCGGTTATTTCGGCATCAGAAACAGCTTCTGTTTCCGGAGCTTCTGATGATGCTTTATCATTTTCAGAAAAAGCTTCGTTAAAAACATAACCGAACTCAAGAGACGGATCGTTCTTAAAAAGCTCTATATCCTTTATCATATCGTTTGCCGAATGATATCGGGCAGAAGCATCCTTTTCCATCGCCTTAAGTATTATCTCTTCCATTCCCTTAGGAATATCAGGGTTTAGCTTTCGTGGATTTTCAGCAATATCGTTCATCTGCATAAGTGCCACAGTAAGCGGATTGTCCGTATCAAACGGCTTCTTACCTGAAAGCATCTCATAAAGCAGTATTCCGACAGAATATATGTCGCTTTTTCCATCAGTGGGCTTACCGCATGCCTGCTCAGGACTGATATAATGAACAGAGCCTATGGTCTGTGCCGTCGCAGTTATGCCAAGCTCATATGTAAACTTGGCTATTCCGAAGTCCATGACTTTTATTGTGCCGTCCTCAAACATCATAATGTTCTGAGGTTTTATATCCCTGTGTATTATTCCTCTGTCATGAGCATGCTGTAAAGCACGCAGTATCTGTATAACAAGGTGTGAGGCCTCCTTCCAGCTGAGTACCTTTTCCCTGTCCAGATAATCCCTGAGTGTGATCCCGTCTATATATTCCATTACTATGAACCTGACGTCTTCGTTGAAGCCGACGTCAAACACCCTTACTATGTTAGGGTGTGAAAGCATGGAGACTGCCTTGGATTCATTTTTAAAGCGCATCAGAAATTCATCGTTGTTGATAAACTCGTTTTTAAGGATTTTTACAGCAACTTCTCTGCCCTCCTCGACATCCAAAGCCCTGTATACGTCTGCCATTCCGCCTACGCCGATACGTTTCTGTATTTCGTATCTGCCGTCAAGCAAAGCTCCGATATTTTTATCCATAAAGCTTTATTCTCCTTCTTTTATTAACGCTATATTTCCCATTCCTTTATGTTTTTAGCCTCTTCGTACATCTGACAGTAGCTCTCGTGTCTGCTTGCGGATATTGCACCTTCTTCAACTGCTCTTATTACTGCACAGTCCTTTTCACGTGTGTGTGAACAATCGTTGAATCTGCATTTATCGGAAAACTCCGAAAACTCTGTAAAGCATGCACTCAGCTCTTCTTTTCTTATTATGTCGTATTTGTTGGTCTCAAAAGTAGAAAATCCCGGGGTATCTGCAATATATCCGCCGTTATCGAGTTTATATAGCTGAGCATGGCGCGTTGTATGCCTTCCGCGGCCAAGCTTCCTGCTTATCTCTCCGGTACGGATCCCGAGTGTGCTGTCTATCGCATTGAGAAGAGTTGATTTTCCGACGCCGCTGTTTCCGGTAAAAGCGCTTATCTTTCCGCTGAGCATTTCTTTTACACGGCTTATTCCGCTGTTGTCACTATAATCTATAACAACAACATCGATTCCGGCACCGCTGTATATTTTAAAAATATTATCAAACTTGTCAAGATCTACCTTGGTAAGAACCACTACAGGTCTGATATTCTTATACTCTGCTATTGCGATAAATTTGTCAAGGAGTATAAGGTTCGGCGACGGCTCGCATACCGATACAACAAAGAACAGCTGATCCATATTTGCGAGCGGAGGCCTTATGATGTGATTTTTACGCGGGAGTATCTGTGTGATTACATTTTCATCTGAAAACCCGACCCTGTCTCCAACGCAGGGGGATTTTCCTTCCTTACGGAACACTCCTCTTGGAACACATTCGAAAATACCATCAGGAGACTCTACCGAATAGAGTCCCCCGATAGATTTTACAATAAGCCCTGATCTGGTTTCTGATAACGACATATTTTATTCTCCGCTTGTCTCAGCAGGTATCTGTTCAGGCTCTGTTACAGCAGGCGGCTCTGTAGGTGCCGGTGTAGTTTCTACCGGAGGCGCCGGAGTTGTCTCCGGAGGAGGTGCCTGTGTTACAACAGGTGCCTGTGTTGTCTGAACAGCTGTCTTTATTCCGTCTACCTGTTTGAAAGCTTCGGTTATGTTTTCAGATATCTGAGCTCTTGTTCTCTGATCGTCAAACGAGAACTCATATCTTCCGAGCTCTGCTTCCTTGCCATTACCCTGGTTCTGAAGTATTATCGTAATCTGCTTCTTACCGCCTGATTCACTTATGGATATGTTCTTTCTTGTTGTGTACTTGGAATCAACGTCTCTTACCTCACTGTTAAGTGAACCGTCAACGTATATCTTGAATGCAAATACACCGTTTGCGTTTTCAGGGAAAGGTATCTCTATCTCCTGTGACACCGTCGGCGGAAGACCTGTACTTGCGTAGAGTGTAATCTCTGTTCCTGTTTCAACCTTTGTGTTCGGTGAGTGGCTCTGGCTTACGATTGTTCCTGCCGGTTCCTTGGAGTTTCTTGTGTATATCTTTACAGTAAGCTCAAGATCTTCAAGTATCTGTCTTGCCTCAACGTCTTTTTTGCCCTGTACGTCAGGAAGAGTAACATTTGTTGTCATCTTGCCTCGGCTTATATACACGAGTACTGTTGAACCCTCCTTGTAAGGAGTGTTTGCCTGAGGCTCTGTTTTTATTACATAGCCTTCCGGTACTGTATCATGGAATATATTTCTTGTCTGACATACGAACTTCTTTTCTTCAAGAATTGACTTTGCCTGTTCCAGAGTAAATCCGCTATCAAGCGAAGGAACATCGATCATCCTCGGTCCCTTACTTATAGTAACATCTATCTTGTGTCCCGGTTTTACTATTGTACCCGGCTCAAGATTCTGGTCAAGTATTGTGTTTTCTGCTTCTTCCGAGTATACAGAATCCTTTATTGTAAAAACAAGATACTGACTATATTCTTTTTTTACATACTCATAATCATGTCCAACAAAATTATCTACATGGAACTCCTTGTAGTCAGATCCGTCTCCTGCAAAATAGTTGAACATAAGACCACTTATAAATACGGCTGCTATGATGATTATTACTATAACAACACCTGCAAGTATAGGAACGAACATGGAACGCTTTTCTATGTACTCTTCCACTATCGCATCATCGTCATCATAGTCATCATAATCGTCATAATCATCCTCAGGCTCTGTTATTCTGACTGCCATATTCTTTTTTGAAGCACGTTTTCCGGATTCAAGAGATCCGAAAGCTTTTGTGTGCATCTCGTCATCGTTTCTGTTATCTGTATCCATAATATATTTGTCCTCCTCATAATATCCAAAGGTATTCTCCGGACATGACTTGAATTTTTCAATATCTTCTATCATCTGTTCCGCTGTTGCATATCTGTCAACCGGTTCCTTTTCCATTGCCCTGAGTATTATTTCCTCAAGACCTCTTGGAATCAGGGGATTTACATCACATGGTCTTCTGGCCCTTGCCTGCATGTGCATAAGTGCAACAGAAACGGGGTTTTCGTTATCAAACGGTTTTTTTCCGGTAAGCATCTCATAAAAAACTATACCTGCCGAATATATGTCGCTTTTTTCATCTGTAGCGTCGCTTCTTGCCTGCTCCGGACTTATATAGTGAACAGAGCCTATAGCCTGCGCGGTTGTTGTCAGGCCCTCTTCCCTTGCAAACTTTGCAATGCCGAAGTCCATGACCTTTATAGTTCCGTCAGGAAGCAGCATGATGTTCTGCGGCTTGACATCTCTGTGCACTATTCCCTTTTCATGTGCATGACCTAAAGCCTTCAGTATCTGCTCCATGAAGAACGCTGCTGTATCCCATTCGAGAATTCCGAAGGTTTCCATATATTCCTTGAGCGTTATTCCGTCTATATACTCCATAACAATATACTGGATTCTGTTAGTAAATCCTACATCGATGATCTTTACTATATTGGGATGCGAAAGAACCGTTATCGCTCTGGACTCGTTACGGAATCTTCTTAAAAACTCTTCGTTTTCAGAATATTCTTTTTTAAGGATCTTTACGGCAACCATACTGCCGTCAACTATATCCCGCGCCTTATATACGTCAGACATGCCGCCGGAACCTATGAGCTTTATTATCTCAAATCTTCCGTCGAGCTTTTTACCTATGTTTTTATCCATCTATCAGACACTCCTGAAAATATGTTTTTATCAGCTGTTTTCTATAACTGCCAGAGTAATGTTGTCAGTACCGCCGTTTTCCAGAGCGGTTTCAACCAGCTTCTTCGCAGCTTCCTCAACATCATAACTGTTTATAGTATTCAGAAGCTCTTCTTCACTGCAGTTACCGTGAAGACCGTCTGTACAGACAAGCAGTCTGCCTCCGTCAAGTACTGTTTCAAAGTAATCGACCTCTATATCCTTATCAACTCCGACTGCTCTGATGAGCATATTTTTTCTCGGATGATCGGTTTTTTCTTCTTCAGTTATCTTTCCTTGTTCAACCAGAAGCTGAACAAACGAATGGTCAACCGTTATCTGTTCGATAGAATCCTTCCTGCACAGGTACACTCTGCTGTCGCCTACGTTTACTATATGTGCTGTGTCTGTTGCAGCGTTTACGAACACCGCAACACAGGTCGAACCCATTCCTGCTTTTTCAGGTTCTGCATGCGCAGTATTAAAAATTACCGAATTTGCGACTGTGACTGTTGATACCAGCAGATTTCTGAGACTGTTTGCCGAGAATGAACTGTCATATCCCGCAATGAACTTGCTTTTGACTACTTCAGCTGCAATTGAGCTTGCGTCTTTTCCGTTGTTTTCTCCGCCCATTCCGTCGCAGACAACAGCAAAGACAGAGTCTCCTATCATTTCATGTACGACCATGTCCTGATTTTCACTTCTGCATAAGCCTATATCTGATTCACTGGCTATCTTCACTCGTATCACCTCTCGAATTTTCAAATTCTCTTCTGAGCTGTCCGCATGCTGCGTCTATATCAGCTCCGAGTTTACGTCTTACAGTAGCGTTTATGCCGAGTCTGACAAGTTCCTTTCTGAAGCTTTCCACATGGTCGGCAGAGGATGTATACTCCCTCTCCTTAACGTTATTAACTCCTATAAGGTTTACGTGGCTTATCATTCCTCTCATCAGCTCCGCAAGCTGCTTTGCATTTTCCGACGATGAGTTCACGTTTTCGATTACCGCATACTCAAAAGTTATCCTGCGTCCTGTTTTTTCAGTATAGTCCCGGCAAGCCTTCATAAGAATGTCAAGACCGTATTTTCTGTTCACAGGCATTATACGGCTTCTCTCGGCGTCTGTTGAGCTGTGTAGTGAAACCGCAAGGTTTATTGCAAGATCCTCCTCAGCAAGCTCATATATACGCGGAACTATACCGCATGTCGAAAGAGTTATATGCCGTCTGCTTATACCGTCTCCGTCCGGAGATGACACAAGCTTTATGAATTTTATTACATTGTCATAGTTATCGAGTGGCTCTCCTATTCCCATAAGAACGACCCTTGCGATCTTCTTTCCGAGATCACGCTCCGCCTCATACTTCTGCTGAAGTATTTCGGATGGAAGTAGATTTCTGACAAATCCGGCTATAGCGGACGCACAAAAATCACATCCCATTTTGCAGCCTATCTGAGTCGATACACAGATCGACAAACCGAAGCTGTATTCCATGACTACAGACTCGATTATGTTGCCGTCATCAAGTCTATAAAGATATTTTACTGTATTATCTATAGAAGATTCAAGCTTTCGGACGATAAATAGGCGTTTTATACAAAACACCCTATCAAGTTTCAGTCTTAAATCGGCTGAAAGATTAGTCATTTCATCAAAAGTTCTTACTTTTTTGATATGGAGCCAGTCATAAATCTGTCTTGCACGGAATTTTTTCTCTGACATTTCCGAAACAAGAACACTTTCGAGCTCCTCACAGGTCATAGAAAGTATATCTTTTTTGACGTTCATAAGCTTAATTCCTTTTTATTTTTGAAATATAGAAGCCGTCACTGTCAGGTCCGTATGCGCCGAGTACAGCTTTATAGTCTCCGAACGGCTCTCCGTATTCTGCAAAAAACGGAACCTTTTCAAAGTCGCTGTGTTCTTTAAGAAAACGCTCCGTAATATCCTCGTTTTCACAGCGGTTTAGCGTACATGTTGAATAAACAAGCTCTCCTCCTCGTTTCAGATAAGAGGCGGCGTTTTCAAGTATCCTGTACTGAATATCATAAAGCTCGCTGAGAGCCTCTGTTTTCTTGTATCTTATTTCCGGTTTTTTTCTTATAACACCAAAACCGGAACAGGGTACATCACAAAGAACTTTGTCTGCTCCTTCAAGTCCGCTGTTATGCTCTGCGGCATTTCCGGTACAGGCTTCTATGTTTGAAAGCCCGAGTCTATCTGCACCGCTTTTTATAAGTGCGGCTCTCTGAGCATATATATCAAAAGCAAGTACACGTCCCTTGCCGTTCATGTTTTCGGCTATTGTAAAGGCTTTTCCTCCGGGAGCAGAGCAAAGATCAAGGACAGTATCGTTTTCACCGGCACCCAGAGCCAGACACGCAAGCTGTGAAGATATGTCCTGAACATGAAAGTATCCCTTCACAAAAGCTTCTGTGCCGGTAAGATTTCCGGAGGATACTTTATAACAGTAAGGAACCGGTCCTGCCTTCTCTGCTTTTATATCTCCGAGCGCCTCAAAAAGCATCTGTTCGTCGGCTCTTGTGTTGTTAAGACGGATATATACAGGAGTTTTTTCCATGGTTCGCTCAAAAAAAGCGTCCGCAAACTTTTCACCATAGCTTCTGTGTATTATATCCGATATCCCGGGGGCTACAGAGTATTTTACCGACAGTCTTTGCGACATATCCGCAGGTTCTCTGTAAACCGCTCCGTCCCTTATAAAACTGCGAAGAACAGCGTTTACAAATCCTGAAGCACTTGCAAGTCTGAAGCCTCGTACAAGCTTTACGCATTCGTTCACCGCCGCATTATCCGGAACACTGTCAAGATACTTTATCTGATATATTCCCGTCCTCAGTATGTTGAGAACTGTCATATCAAGCTTCTGGATTTTTTTGCTGCTATAGGTGGAAATGATATAGTCAAGCGTTATCTTTTTTTCCAGAACTCCGTAGTAAAGCGTAGTTATAAAGCGTTTGTCCCTCAGAGTCATTTCCGGTGATGACAAAGCACTGTCAAGAAGAATATTCGAATAGCTGTCTTCTGAAAAAGTCTTGTTTAAAAGCCTGACTGTCTCTTTTCTGCAGTTTATCATAATTATTCACCGTCTGTAAATTTTATTCCTTCAGTAAGCTTTACCCCTCTGAGATAATCTGCGGTCTTCATTCTTTTTCCGCCCTCCGGCTGTACCTCGGTAAATCTTATAAGCTCTCCGTTACCACAGGCAACAAGAAATCCGGAAGTATCCGCAACAGTGCCTGCAGCCTCTGAGGTTTTCATGCCTGTAAGCTCTGAACGGAATATTTTGAGTCTTTTTCCTCCAAGAAAAGCATATCCTGTTATCGCTCTTATCTTATTGTGTATCGCCTCTGCAGACTCTGAAAAATCAATAAGCGACATGGATTTTTTTATCATAGGCGAGTATGTTGACATGCTGTCATCCTGCGGAGTACGTACAAGAGTTCCCGACTTTATCTGTCCGATAGTTTTTATGAGAACGTCTGCACCGCACTCAGAGAGCCTGTCATGCAGCTCTGCAAGAGTTTCGTTTTCTCCGATCTGTATCTCCGCCTTCATCAGCATATCACCTGTGTCAAGACCCTTGTCCATCATCATGGTAGTTATGCCGGTCTTCTGTTCTCCGTTAAGAAGACACCACTGCATCGGAGCAGCACCTCTGTACTGCGGAAGAAGTGAACCGTGTACGTTTATACAGCCATACTCCGGCAGACTGAGAATCTCTTCAGGAAGTATCTGTCCGTATGCAACAACAACTATAAGATCAGGAGACAGCTCTCTGAGAATCCTGAGTGCTTCCACAGCGTCCTCTCCGTTTCTGAGTGAAGCAGGCTGATAAACATCTGCGCCTATTTCAAGAGCGGCTGATTTTACAGGTGTAGGGATCATCTTATAACCTCTGCCCTTTGGTTTATCAGGCTGTGTAAAAACTGCTGCTATGTTTTCTCCTGCCTGTGCAAGTGCCTTAAGACTCGGTACTGCAAAATCAGGCGTACCCATAAAAACTATTTTCAATATGTTATTCCTCCGGTTTTACAAATTCGTCTACCAAATCAATAAATAACTTTCCGTTAAGGTGATCCACTTCATGACATACACAACGGCAGAAAATCCCTTCAACTTCTTTTTCGTAGTATTCTCCGTATCTGTCCTGTGCTCTGAGCTTACAGCTATAGGGTCTTGTTACATATCCCCATACATCCGGACATGAAAGACAGCCCTCAACGTCACGCTGTTCACCCTGCGGATCTATTATTTCGGGGTTTATAAGCTCAATATATCCTTCGCCTACGTCTATAACAACTACTCTTTTCAGTATTCCGACCTGCGGAGCTGCAAGACCATAGCCCTGTGCCTTGTAAAGTGTTTCCTTCATATCATCAAGAAGTGTGTGAAGACGCTCGTCAAACTTCTCAACTGTCCTGCATTTTTTATAAAGAACATCCTGCTCTTTTGTTACTATATTTCTTAAAGCCATACTTATCATCCTTTATATTATTTCGCCGTTCATATCGGCATAGATACTAATGTTTGAAAACTCACGGTATTCTGCGGTCTTTAACAGAACACGACGTATAAACTCTCTCGTGTCTCTGTTATTTTTGCACTTCAGAATAAGGCGATATCTGTACTTTCCGTTTATCTTTGCTATACCGGACTGCGCAGGTCCGAGAACACGCAGAGGAAAGCTTATTTTTTCGGACGCTATTATATCTTTTATTATACCCAGTACTGCCGCCGCTGCCGCTGCTGCCGCCGGATCGGATACAGAAGAAACGCCTATAACACACACATCACACAGCGGGGGAAAAATAAGTGTTTTCCGTAGCGCTATTTCTTCATCATAAAACCCCTTATAGTCCTGCTTAGCTGCAAGATTCAGAACGTAGTGATCCGGCATAAACGTCTGAAGATATGCACGTCCGCATTTTCCGCCTCTGCCGCTTCTTCCTGCTACCTGAGTTATAAGTGAAAAAGTCCTTTCATAGCTTCTGAAATCACCTGAAAAAAGCGACTTGTCGATGGCAAGAATACCTACAAGCGTTACGTTAGGAAAATCAAGTCCTTTTCCTATCATCTGAGTACCGACCATTATGTCGTACTTTCCCTCTGAAAAATCCTTGAAGTTCTTTTCATAGGCGTATCGGGAAAATGTAGTGTCAGCGTCCATGCGAAGTATACGTGCTGACGGAAAGAGCTCCGCAAGCTGTTCTTCCATCTTCTGAGTACCAAATCCCATCTGTTTGAATACGGTGCTTCCGCATACCGGACAGGTCTTTGGCGGAGGAGCGATATTTCCGCAATAATGGCATACAAGCGAGTTGTTTGCTTTGTGGTATGTATACGGCACACTGCAGTTTTCACACTGAAGCGGTGTATTGCATCCGGAACAGGTAACAAAAGTATGATATCCTCTTCTGTTTAGCAGAAGTATTGTCTGCTCCTTAGCCTGAAGATTTGCATTTATTTCATTTACAAGTACTTCTGAAAATTCGGTCGTATTTCCTTTTGAACGCTCTTCCCCCATATCAATGATCTCTACATGGGGAAGCTCTGTTTTATTGTATCTTTCAGTAAGAGTAAGAAGCTCGTAAACGCCCTTCTGTGCATAATAGTAGCTTTCTATGGACGGAGTTGCCGAACCAAGAAGCAGGACAGAGCTGTGTTTTCTGCAGCGCTCCCTTGCAACTGAAGCCGTACTGTAGCGTGGGGCTGAATCCGACTTGTATGAGCGTTCGCCCTCCTCATCCATGATTATTATGCCGATGTTTTCAAGAGGAGCAAAAACCGCGCTTCGGGTGCCTATTACTATTTTTGAAAGACCCGAGCTGATTCGTTTGTATTCGTCAAGTCTCTGTGAAAGAGAAAGGTTGCTGTGAATAACGGAAACTATACTTCCGAAGTATCTGCGGAAGCTTAGCACTATCTGAGGAGTGAGCGCTATCTCCGGTATAAGCAGCATTGCCTGTTTTCCGAGAGAAAGAGTGTGCTCTATGAGCTTTACAAAAACCGAAGTCTTTCCGCTTCCGGTAACTCCGTGAAGAAGAAAGCAGGCAGGAGTATCCCCCTCTACAGCCTCTGACACTCTGCTGTAAACAGCCCTCTGCTCATCTGAAAGCGTAAGCTGCTGCAGAGCGTCCGGTTCGTAGTCATCTTCTCCCGGCAGTCTGAGATCAGGAACAGAATACTCTTCAGCTATTCTGTTTTTTATGAGATTTTTTATGACAGCTGTCGTAACACTGCATATATAGCATATCTCTTTTACAGAAGCGGATTCGTTTTCGCCAAGCAGCTTTACTACCTGCTGCTGCTTGGGAGTCAGTCTGAAGAGTGTGGGGTTTTTGATATAGTACTCACTCAGCTTTATCATTTTTATAAAGCGGTCGTTTATTTTTCTGTTTGCCTGACTTACCGTGCGTATAACTCCTTTTTCTATCAGGGAGTTTACTGTCGCTGCCTTTTGAGGATCTCCTGAGGATTCGATAAGCTCGTCAAACTCCCGTCCGCCCGAGGCGTTTTTCAGGAAGCAGACGAGATTAAGCTCCTCACTCGTAAGAGAGCTGTATACTATACCTTCAGAAAGCTCATATTTTTCGTTTATCCTGATATTCATTCCCGAAGGAAGAATAGTCTTTACAGCGTCGTAGTAAGTACAGAATGTATTTTCCTTGAGCCAGAAAATCATTTCCATCATCTCGTCGTTTATTACAGGTTCGCTGTCCACAACAGAAATAACTGACTTGAGCTTTCTGTCAGGAACAGCTTCAGTGACGCCGATAATAAGTCCTGCTCTTTTTCTGCCTCCGCGGCCGAACGGTATAATGACACGTACGCCGCAGACAGCCGTCTCATATAACTCCTCAGGAATAATATATGAAAACGGCTTGTCAAAAGTATATGCAATATTGTAAACGGCAACCAACGCCGTCCTTACAACAGCCTGCGTCTGCATCAGAATGATTCTTCAGTGCTCTGTTCAGTATATTCGATTATTTTGTACTTTCCGCTCGCAAATTCTTCAACAGCGGTTTTTACCGGCTTTTCCTTGAGTATCTCACTCTTGTCATAGAGCTCGTCAGCAATAGCTCTTGCTCTCTTTGCAACTCCTATAACAAGTGAATAATAGCTTTCGTTCTTTGTAATAATCTGTGTGATCGCAGGTCTAAGCATTTTTTAACACCTCATCAATAATTTTTCTGCTGTTTTCTGACTTAAGCTCCTCGGCACGTACTACAGCCTTAAAATCAGCTATAGCCTCATCGAGTTCGGCATTTACGACAACATAGTCATATCTGTCCGCATAGCTTATTTCCTGAGCTGCCTCGGAAACACGGCGCGCGATAACCTCCGCCGTTTCTGTTCCGCGCTTTTCAAGTCTGTTTTTAAGCTCCGAAACCGAAGGAGGAGCAACAAAAACAAAGACTGCTTCAGGATATTTTTCTTTTATTTGCATCGCACCCTGAACTTCTATTTCGAGGATGACGTTTCTGCCTTCGTTTATTTTTTCAAAAACCTTTTCCTTAGGAGTACCGTAATAGTTTCCGCAATATTCTGCGTATTCCAGTACGCCGTCTTCCCTGATAAGCTCTTCGAACTGGTCTTTTTTAAGGAAGTGATAGTTTATACCATCAATCTCACCGGGTCTTGCAGCTCTTGTTGTAGCCGATACCGAATAATAAAATCTTTCATCCTTCAGAATTTCTGCAAGAATCGTACCTTTTCCGCATCCTGACGGTGCAGAAACAACAATAAGTATTCCTTTATTCATCAGTTTCATTTCCTTTCTCGCCGTTGCATCTGAGTGCTATGGTCTCAGGCTGTACAGCCGACAGTATCACATGCTCGCTGTCCATGATAAGAACAGCTCTTGTTCTTCTGCCGCATGTAGCGTCGATAAGCATTCCCTTGTCTCTCGAATCCTGAACTATTCTTTTTACCGGAGCTGACTCGGGACTTACTATGGATATCAGTCTTGAAACAGATATCATATTGCCATAGCCTATGTTGATAAGCTTCATGTTTTTACCTGCCTGTCTATTCTATGTTCTGGATCTGTTCTCTTATCTTTTCGATCTCGGACTTTATATCGATAACCTTTCGTGTGATCTCAAGATTCTGAGCCTTTGAACCGGTGGTGTTTGCCTCCCTGTTCATCTCCTGAACAATAAAATCAAGCTTTCTTCCCACTATATCCTCTGTTTCAAGCAAAGAACGGAACTGCGATATATGACTTCTCAGTCTTACTGTTTCTTCATCAACAGCTATTTTTTCAGAAAAAACTGCTGCTTCCGTAAGAATACGCTGTTCATCTATACACTGATCCGCAAGTATCTCAGAGAGCTTTTCAAAAAGCTTTTCTCTGTATGCCTTTACAGTCTCAGGAGCTTTTTCTTCTATGAAGCTTACCATACTCTCAACAGAATCAAGCCTGCCAAGAATATCCTCTTTCATTTTGCCTCCCTCATACTCTCTCATCGAGACAAACTTAGAGAGCGCAGACTGTGCAACTGTCTTTACGTCATTCCATATCTCGTCTTCGTCGTCAACAGCCCTGACAACAGTAAAAATATCCTGAAAACGGGTAATACGGGAAAGAGAAAGATCGTCCATAAGACCAAGCTCAGCATTGGCTTTTCTCAGAGCGTTTACATATCCGGCCGCTACTGAAGTATTTACTTCGATGGAGGTCTCCGGAGCAGAAACGTTTGATATTGTAACGCTTACTTCTGTCTTCCCTCTCGAAATACTGCCCTGAACCAGCTTTTTCAAAGGTTCCTCAAGATACATATATGACCTCGGAAGCTTTACATAGAGCTCGTTATATCTATGGTTTACAGATCTTACTTCGATAAGGATATCTCTGCCGTTCAGAAGCATTCTTTCACGTCCGAAGCCTGTCATACTTCTTATCATACTTATCACTCACCCCTGTCTAAAATTTTTTTCCGATACAGCTACGGGTCATATCCCGAAACAGCGATGCATCTTCAATATACTCATTTTTTTATTATATCACTCCTTAAAAAATAAATCAAGCTTTTTGGATTTTTTTTACTCATACATATCTGAGAAAAAATCGTACATTGACTTTTATCTGCATTTATAGTATAATTTTTTATGTATCTAAAAACGAAAGGACGGAATCCTAACAGATGAAAAAAATTGCCGTAAAGGCTTCAAAACCATACGAAGTCCTTATAGAACAAGGTTTACTTTCCGAATGCGGAAAACTTATAGCTAAAACAACCGGAGCCGGATTTGCCGCAATAATAACTGATGATATTGTTGACAGGCTTTACTCCGAAAAAGTCATATCATCGCTTGAGGCACAGGGGATAAAAACCGTAAAGTACGTTTTCAAAAACGGTGAGTCCTCAAAATCCTCCGATAACTTAAACAAGATATACAACTTTCTTGCAGAAAACGGAATCACAAGAACTGACCTTCTTATAGCACTCGGAGGCGGAGTCACAGGCGATATTACCGGTTATGCCGCAGCTACATATCTGCGTGGTGTAAGATTTGTCCAGATACCAACCACACTGCTCGCCCAGATAGACAGCTCTGTTGGAGGCAAAACTGCGATAAACCTTCCATGCGGCAAAAACCTAGTAGGCGCTTTCAAGCAGCCTGAGCTTGTTATCTGTGACCCACTTACACTCAGAACACTTTCTGACGAAACGATCTCCGACGGAATGGCTGAAGCCATAAAATACGGCATGATCAGAAGCCGTGAGCTTTTTGATATAATTGCATCACGAAATCTGAAAAATTATTTTGAAATAATAGACGATGTTATATACCGCTGCGTATCTATAAAAAGAGACATAGTTGAAAACGATGAGTTTGATACCGGAGAACGCATGCTTCTGAACTTCGGCCACACAATAGGTCACGCAATAGAAAGCTTTTTCAACTACGAAACCTATACCCACGGAAAAGCAGTCGCTTCCGGAATGCACATAATGACAGAACAGGCAGTAAAGCACGGCGACTGCAGCTCTGAAGCTCTTGACGCTCTCGATTCAGTGCTCCGCTCGTATGACCTTCCGCTTACTACCGAAGCTTCTGTCACTGAGCTTGTTCCGCTCTGCAGCAAGGACAAAAAATGTGAATCCACGTCTATCAACGCTATTGTCTGCAGCGATATAGGAAAAGCCTCCATAAGAAAAATGCCGTTTTCGGATTTCAAGGCTTATATGGAGTCATAAAAAAATCGGAGGAATATATGGATATAACTTTTTTACCGGGACGTCTCTCAGGAAATGTCTGCGTACCCTCTTCAAAAAGCGTTTCTCACAGAGCTCTTATATGTGCAGCGCTTGCTGACGGTGTTTCGCACATTCGTGACGTCAGCATGTCTCAGGATATTCACGCTACCATAGACACTCTTACTGCACTTGGTGCAGCTTTTGAAGTAAACAATAACACAATAACCGTACAGGGAATAAAAACGCCTTCCTCCTCTGCAAAGCTTTACTGCGGAGAAAGCGGTTCAACGCTGAGATTTATCATACCGGTTGCCTGCGCTCTCGGAACCTGCTCTGAGTTTCACGGAAAAGGCCGTCTCCCGGAAAGACCGATAGATATATATACAAGAGAGCTTTCCGCTAAGGGCATAACCTTTGATTATCATAACACCATGCCTTTTACAACAAGTGGTGTTCTGCGCGGAGGAGAATTTTCTATAGAGGGCAACATATCCTCTCAGTTTATTACAGGTCTTATGCTTGCACTTCCTCTGTGCAGTGAGGATTCAGAAATAAAGCTTACTTCTCCTCTGCAGTCTGAACCATATGTCAACATCACTATAGACTGTCTGAGACACTTCGGTATAAAAACCGAAAAAACACCCGACGGATACCGTATACCAGGAAACCAGAAATACCTACCTGCAGATTATACTTCAGAAGCGGATTTTTCACAGGCTGCTTTCTTTATTGTTGCCAATGCAATCGGAAACGATATATCGATCCTTAATCTCCCGGATCCTGCTTTATCATCTCAGGGGGACAAGAAAATCATTGAAATAGCAGAACGCATGTGCTATAATAAAAAAGAAAATATCTCCGAAACCGTATATATAGACGCATCAGATATTCCGGATCTCGTTCCGGTACTCTCAGTACTGTGCTCTCTTTCCGGTAACACAACACACATTACTAACGCAGAACGTTTAAAAATAAAAGAAAGTGATCGTCTTGATACCACCGCACGCATGATAAACGGTATAGGCGGAGATGTTACTAAAACAGATGACGGACTCATCATAAATCCCGTAAGTCATTTTAAAGGCGGCATAGTTGACAGCTTCAACGACCATCGTATCGCTATGGCAGCTGCTGTTGCTTCCACAGCCTCATCAGGAAAAGTTACAGTACTTAACTTTGATTCGATAAAAAAATCCTACCCGGATTTTCTTTCAGACTTTATAAACTTAGGAGGAACTACAGAGAATGGCATCACTTTGGAATAACCGCATCTCGATCTCAATATTCGGTGAATCTCACGGAACAGGAATCGGCGTTGTTATAGACAATCTCCCGTCCGGAGAGTATATACGCATGGACGAGCTTCAGCAGTTCATGTCAAGACGTGCACCGAAAAAAAATAAAACATCTACTCCCCGCTCCGAAAAAGACATCCCGCAGATAATGTCCGGACTCTACAACAACAGAACCACAGGAACCCCCCTGTGTGCAGTTATTCCGAACACAGATACACATTCAAACGACTACAACAACGTAAAAACTCTTGCAAGACCCGGACATGCTGATTATACTGGTTCCATGCGCTATCAGGGCTTCAACGATATAAGAGGCGGAGGACATTTTTCCGGAAGACTTACTGCTCCTCTTGTTTTTGCCGGTGCCGTATGTGCACAGATACTTGAAAGAAGAGGCATATATACAGGTGCTCATATCTCCTCTATTCATGGTATAAAGGACAAGGAATTCAACCACACAAGTATTTCACGTGAACAGATACTCTCCATCCGCAAAAAGGATTTTCCTGTTATTGACGATGCAGCCGGAGAACGCATGATAAAGGACGCAGAAAAAGCAAGAAACGCTCTTGACTCACTTGGCGGAATTATCGAATGTGCCTCCATAAACATTCCTGCAGGCATAGGCTCTCCTATGTTTGATGGTCTTGAAAACACTATATCACAGCTTGTTTTCGGTATCCCGGCAGTAAAGGGTATAGAGTTCGGTGCAGGCTTCAAGGCTGCCGAAATGCTCGGAAGCCAGAACAACGATGAGTTTTACGTTGACGAGCACGGACATGTTCTTACCAGAACAAACAACCACGGAGGCATACTCGGCGGTATATCTTCCGGAATGCCGCTTGTTCTGAGAGTAGCCATAAAGCCTACTCCTTCAATATCACAGCCTCAGAATACAGTTGATTATAAACGTCTCATGAACGACATAATAACAATAAAAGGCCGTCATGACCCATGTATCGTTCCAAGAGCAGTACCATGCGTTGAATCAGCTGTAAATCTCGCGATACTCAACCATATCCTTGATTATCCCAACTTCCGATAAAATCAGAAAGGAGTAGTTTTCTGTGGAATACCGTCCAAACGATCTGAATTCAGTAAAGATACTCATCTGTTATCTTCTCTATAATCTTGAAACCAGAATTGATTCGGAAGCACTTTATGAAATATCGGTTGATTCAGGTATCATAAACTACTTCTACTATAACGAAGCGATAGACGAGCTTCTTGTAAACGATACTATTTTTTCAGAGCCTGATGAAAACGGAAAAATGTGTTTTTATCTCAGTGATAAAGGTAAAAAATACGTAAAGGATTTTTCGACATATGTACAGCTTTCTTTTCGTAACAGACTTATGTATTCTGCAATACAATACAAAGCCAAGCAGACCAAAAACGCAAGCCTGTCTGTTGATTACAAAGAGTCTGAAAACGGATGCCGGCTTATCTGCGGTATTTCCGACTCAGGAAAAAATCTTATAGAGCTTGATCTCCTGACTCAGAACAAGGCAGAAGCAGAGCTGATAGCTGATCGTATAAGCGAAAATCCCTCTGTTTTTTATTCGGACTTTATAAAATATATTCTTAACAGCAAAACATCTGATCTTTAACCGAAAAATATTTTATTATTATTTTTTAGATAACCACGCAGCTTTTTAAGTCAGCAGATGTGCAAGGCAATTATAAAACTCCCCGATATACTGCATAAGTTATATCGGGGAGTTTTTTTATACTTATTATACTGAATTTAAAAAAGCATTTTTTTATTTTACTACAGATAAAAAACCGGAACAGCTTTCGCTATTCCGGTTTTTATTAATTATTCAGATTTTCTGATCAAACAGATGATTAACCAAGGAGAAGCTTAACAAGGTGGATAAGGTCAACTGTGTTGATTGTGCCGTCCTTGTTGAGATCACCGTTAGGTACAGCGCTCTTATCAACTGCAAGGAGAATGTACTGCTTGAGTTTCAGAAGATCTCTTGAGTTTACTGCACCATTACCGTCAACATCTCCGTATGAAGGATCTGTTACTGGTGGTTCTGTTACCTTTGGTTCTGTTGTTACAGGTGGTTCTGTTACCTTTGGCTCTGTTGTTACAGGTGGTTCTGTTACCTTTGGCTCTGTTGTTACAGGTGGTTCTGTTACCTTTGGCTCTGTTGTTTCAACCGGATTACCTACTACAATCTTACCTGCCACGCCTACGAGCTGGGATGGATCGATCATTTTGTGGATGTCGTAAGCAGGATCATATGATGTAGCTTCAAAGCCTGAGAGTTTGATGTAGTAAATACCATCAGGTGTTCCTTCAGGAATCTCTACTCTGAGCTTACCGAGTACACCATCATCTGTTACGTTCTCACCGTCTGATGAGAGGAACTGGAGACCGTTTGTCTTGTCACTGTGTGTCCATGAGCCACCGAGGTCACCCTTGTTTACACGTGTTATCTTAAGACCGCCGTCAATCTCGTATGTGAACTGAGCTGCTGCGATACCTGTGTTATCCTTTATGCTGAGCGGTACTGTTACAGTTTCTCCTGCCTTACCAGAAGCTTCGCCTACTACGAACTGAATTGCATCGCCTATTGGCTGTGAAGGTGTTGTTATAGGTGCCTCTGTTGTTACCTTCGGCTCTGTTGTTGTTACCTTTGGCTCTGTTGTTACAGGTGGTTCTGTTGTAACATCACCGATAT
>SVNR01000092.1 GCA_015066815.1 Ruminococcus sp. | reverse complement strand
GCTATCATAGCGGTCATGGGAGAAACGGTCGAGTTTCAAGACAAGCACGATCTCAAAAAGCCCTTTTGCGCTATCCTTGATCATGCGCTGAAACTCCGGACGGTCAGCGGTTTTTGCAGACAATGCGCGGTCAATGTAGCTGCCGACAACCGTCATACCGTTGCGCTCGGCGTAATCGCTGCACTCGCGGAGCTGACCTTCAATAGATTCTTCCCGCTGGCTATAAAATTATAATTAAGAATGTACAAAAAGTGTGGAATAAAAATGTACAAATGTTATGATACATGAGCTAAAAGGAGGAGCTCATAATGATAATAAAAAAACAGATCATAACATACCTTGAGATACATAGTGTCAAGGATTTATATAAGTTAAAACCTTTTTTGGAGGATTCAACATTGAAGATTAATAAAAGTCAGATTGCCAGAGAGTTGAACGTTGATCGACGAACCGTAGATAAATACATTAATGGCTATCATAAATCTGCTGCTCGCATATCAACCGACTGTATTACTCCTTTTTACGAAGTCATCCGGGAGCTGCTTTCTGACAGAAACCAGCAAGTGTTTTATTACAGAAAAAACCTTTGGCAGTACTTGACGGATAACCATAGTTATTCAGGTACCTACTGTAACTTCTGCTTTTACATTAAGAAATATGAAGAATTCGATTCATATTTTAGAAAAAGCAGGCCATCAAATGTTAATCAGGTTACTGTACGTTATGAAACAGATATGGGAAAACAGGCGCAGCTGGATTGGAAAGAATCCATTCCTTTTATCCTGTCAACCGGTGAAACAATTGATGTCAATATATTTGTTTTACTGCTTTCCTATTCAAGATACCGAGTATATAAAGTATCACTTACCAAAACACAAGACATTCTTTTTTCTTTTCTTGATGAAGCATTTGAAACCTTTGGCGGAGTGCCGGAGGAAATTGTTACAGATAACATGAAAACTGTTATGGATGAGGCGAGAACAGAGTATTCAGAAGGAAAAATAAATATCAGATTTCAGCAGTTTGCTGATGATTATGGATTCCACGTCCATCCATGTATTGCCGGACGTCCAAGAACTAAAGCCAAAGTAGAGGCTCAGATGAAAATACTGGACGAGATTCGGGCTTATAATGGCAAACTGAATTACTGTGAGTTAAATGAACTTGTACAAAAAATAAATCACAGAGTGAATATTCAAGTAAACCAAGGAACAGGAAGAATCCCACTGATGTATTTTCAAAAAGAAAAAGCTTTCTTACACAGCCTACCCGCTGATAGCATAAGAAAGCTTTATCAGATAACAAACCATACTGCAAAAGTGAACCATTCCAGTATGTTCCATTATAATGGATGCCAGTACTCCGTCCCACCGGAGTATGTTGGCAAACATGTCACATTGCAGGTATACGATGGTTATATCCATGTGTATTATAGCATGGATTTCATAACCATACACACTATAAGCAAAAATAAATTAAATTATAACAGTGAACATTATGTTGATATAGCGCGAAAAGCACATATATTCAAAGAAGAAAACATTGCCAACAGAGCAAAAGAAAATTTAGAAATGATCGGAAAGGTATATGGTTATGAATAATACTACATATGTACAACTATGTACAAACATGGAACAACTTAAACTGACACAGATGCTCCTGCATCTGGATGAAATCACGGACTTCGTGACTAACAACAATCTTTCATTTACAGAAGGATTATTAAAACTGAGCAACTATGAAGTAGATTTCAAAGAAAAAAATGCATCACGTTCAATGATAAAGGCTGCTGCATTTCCTTTTGTAAAAGAACTTAAAGATTATGATTTTGAATTTCAGCCCAACATAAGCGAACAGAGATTGAGAGAATTGTGCACCTTGGGATTTTTGGAGAAAAACGAAAACGTTGTATTTTTAGGGCCAAGCGGTGTTGGAAAGACACATCTTGCTGCGTCGATCGGAGTAGCTGCTGCAAAGAAAAGAGTGAGTACATATTTTATCAAATGTCATGATCTGCTTCAGCAATTAAAAAAGGCAAAACTGGAAAATCGTCTGGATTCAAGACTGCGTCATTTTTGTCATTACAAACTTTTGATTATTGATGAAATAGGGTATCTGCCTATCGATAAAGAAGATTCCAACCTGTTTTTCCAACTGATAGACAAAAGATACGAAAAGAAAAGCACTATATTTACCACAAATATGAATTTTAATGAATGGGATGAGATTTTTTATGATGTCGTTGTTTCCAATGCAATTCTTGACAGAATACTTCATCATTCCCATGTAATAACAATATCAGGCAAATCATATCGATTAAAAGATCATATTCAGACTAATGATTAATTGTACATTCTTATATCATATTTTTTGTACATTTTTATTTGACATTTTATACTGGCTGTCGGAGGAATAGCGGGCATAGATTACCGCATTCATTCTTCGTCACCCTCGCCGCTTTCCAGTGCAAGCTCGGTCAATTCACGCAACTTGTTCTGCAGCAGCTCTTTGTCAGGCAGATGCAAGGTATAGTCGGACACCAGAGTAGGAGACATACTGCGGCTGAGTGCATATTCCACCACAGCGTCATCTTTTCCGGCACAGAGGATAACGCCAACGCTCGGATTCTCATTCGGCTTTTTTACATCGCGGTCAAGTGCTTCCAAGTAGAAATTGATCTGACCGATATGCTCCG
>SVNR01000001.1 GCA_015066815.1 Ruminococcus sp. | reverse complement strand
ATAAATGCCGGCACAAAAAAAGATATCAGAAAACCTGATATCTTATACATTCCTCCGTAGCTCAGTCGGTAGTAGCACCTGACTGTTAATCAGGGTGTCACTGGTTCAAGTCCAGTCGGGGGAGCCAAAAAGTGAAAATCTGAACTCTTTATGGAGTTCAGATTTTTTTTATAAAATGAAAAAAATGAGGAGAATGAAAAATGCTTAGACAATCAGGAGAAGATTATCTTGAAACTATACTGATACTAAGGCAGAAGGGAGAAGTACGCTCTGTAGATATTGCAAACGAGATGAGCGTTTCTAAGCCGAGTGTAAGTCGTGCTGTAGGTATACTCAAGCGTGAAGAGTATATTAGTATAGATGAGGACGGATATATAACGTTTACAGATAAGGGAAGAGAAAAAGCTGAGGAAATCTATGAACGCCATGTTATCCTTAAAAACTGGCTTATCAGTATGGGTGTTGATGAAAACGCTGCAGCCCGTGACGCTTGCAGCCTGGAGCATGCCTTCAGTCATGAGTCTTTTGAAAAATTAAAGACATATATAGAAAAGCATAGCTGCTGCAGTGCTGCTGATTAGTTTTTTACTAAGACATGCTTAAGGGCATAATAAACTCAAGGCTTTCTTTTATAGCTTTTCTGAGGCTCTGTTCATATATAAGAATACTGTTCCAGAAGCTGCCGGTTCTGTATACCAGAGAAAGTCTGCGTTCGTTTGACTCAATATAGAGATTGTCGTTTATTTTTACGGTAGTTTCACTGTCACCGGGAGCTGAGGAGATTTTACGGTCTATCAGGCTGCTTGACTTTTCCTCTGCATCTGAAAAAACAAGATTATAAAGCTTAAGAATATCTGTACGGGTATGGAGTATGCCCTTGTCACATGTATTGCTGAAGTTGAATGCATATTTTTCAGTGAGGATAAGATTTGGCATAAGTGCGGCAGAGTTTATGCGTTCGGATACGGAACAGTAGTTTATCAGTGGTGTATATTTGTCACAGAACACAAGAAGGGGTATTATGTTTTCGAGTATACTTATATTGAAGTCAACAGATGTATTGCTCATGGTAAGCAGCTGAACTATCTGAAGCTCCGGACGGTTAAGGCATGCGCTTATGAGCTCACTTTCTGTCACAGTATGCGCAGGCGGGGCTATTAATGATATTTTTTTTGTACTGCCGTCAGATATTATCCGTTTTATCATCATTTCGGTAGAAAGCTTGTCCTTTGATATGGCCGGGATAAGTGGTTCGGACGGGGCAGAGCTTCTTAATATTAAAGGATCAGGCAGATTAGAAAGATAATCTGCTATTTTTTTTATTTTTTTGCAGCGCTCATAGTTGTCAGCGCCCATATATGTAAATCTGTAGCTGTCACATAAAGCTGCTCTTTCATCAAAAGACAGCATTAGTCCGTCGGATATTCTGATTACTGATCTGATATCCGACGGCGTTCTTTTTCCTGAGATAAACTTGTGTATAAGTGTACGTTCTATTCCTGTTTCTGCCGACAGTGCAGATATGTTTATATTTCTGTCATATATATATTCTGATAAAGCGTCTGAAAATATCTTCATTGTCATACAACCTCTTTCCGGAAGAATCTGATAATATTTTACCATAATATGTGCGCGATTTTTATCGAAATTCTTTTCGGGATTTTTCCGGTAAAAAACCTCTTGAGTCGTTTTAAGGACCTTTCGGGGAGAATATATTGAAACAGTCCGGAAAATAAAGTATAATGTAAACCGCAGACGGATCAGAAACTAAAAAAATCGGTCACATAAAGTGTCACATCTTTACATGCAAATTGTTTCGATGTAAAATATCTGTAAGGGAGGACGTGAACTATGATAAAAATAAAATTGGGAATAGCTGACAGTAACCGGCTTTATCTTGACAGATTTACAAAGCTTATTGAAAGAAAATATAAAAACCAGATAGAAATATATTCTTTTTCGGATCCGGAAGCAGTGCCGCAGGCGGTAAAAGACAACAAAATAAATGTACTTATGGTGTCTCAGGATATGGATATATCTTCGGACAGCATAGCGGAATTCTGCATGTTTTCATACCTTTCAGATTCTGCGCAGATAGATACATACAACGGACAGAAAACGATATGCAAATACCGGAGAATAGAGCTTATCTACCGTCAGATACTCGGCCTCTATTCGGAAAAACTTGCTGATAAGGTAAGATATCGTGTATCAAACAAGAAAAGATCACACATAAGTCTCTTTATGTCTGTTTGTGAGGGCGCAGGCGCCACTACTGCAGCGGCAGCTTTTGCGGAGAGGCTTGCAGACAGTGGAAAAAAGACTCTGTTTCTTAACCTTAAACAATTCCGTGATACGAAAAATATATTCAGTGCGTCTGGTGAGGGCTCGTTTACAGATGTTATTTTTGCAGTGAAGAGCCGAAAGGTAAATATGACTCTTAAGCTCGAAAGTATTGTAAAGCAGAGTGTAAGCGGAGTTTATTTTTATGATACCTGTACAAATCCTCTCGATCAGACAGAGATGAAGGAAAGCGAGCTTAGACTTCTCATAGATGAACTGAGCGGAAGCTTCGGATATGATAACATAGTCATAGTAAGCGACTTTTTCTTTACGGACAAGCTTGCAATGCTGCTTGAGTATTCGTCTGACATAATTATAGTTTCGGGTGACAGCAGGATGTCGAAAGATCAGCTTCTTCAGAGGACCGGAGCAATAGAAAAACTTGAAAAAAGAAAACAGATAAGCATATCGGACAAGCTCGGACTTATTTTTAATAAAACTAAGTATGTAAAGACATTTTCAACTGATATACCGGTTCTTGGTATTCATCCTGAGCTTGAAACAGCTGACGAGAGAGAGATAGTCAGAAGCTTTGCCGCATCTGAAATATTTGACAGGATATGCATGAGGGAGGAAACAGTATGATAACAGCAGTCCCGGAAGGAAATCTTACAACAGATGAGTTTATAAAAGAAGTAGGTCTATATGTAAGAGAAAACGTAAATTTGTCAGAGCTTTCAGATGATGAACTATATAGCTCAATACAGAAGATCGTAGTACATAAGACAGAGAATACAATGTTTTCTATAGACGATAAGGTAGATATAACTGAAAACGTATATAGTTCTATAAGAGGTCTCGGAATACTTGATATCATCATGAAAGATGATTCTATAACAGAAATAATGATAAACGGTCACAAAAAGATATGGATAGAAAAAAACGGCGTGATCAAAAAGCTTGATAACAGCTTTGAAAGTGAGAAGCATCTTGAAGATACCATACAGCGTATAGTGTCCTCAGCCGGAAGAGAGGTAAATCAGTCAAATCCGATAGTTGACACCAGACTTCCGGATGGTTCGAGAGTGAATGTAGTGCTTCCTCCTGTATCACTTGACGGTCCCATCGTTACTATAAGAAAGTTTTCCAGAACGCCTATGACAATGGAACAGCTTATCGCCAACGGTTCTATAAATGAAGCAGCTGCAGATATGCTCAAGCTGCTGGTTAAGGCGAAGTACAATATTTTTATAAGCGGAGGAACCGGATCAGGAAAAACGACTTTTCTGAATGCGCTTTCTGATTATATACCGGAGGGTGAAAGAGTTATTACTATAGAGGATTCGGCGGAGCTTCAGATAAACAAAATAAAAAATCTTGTCAGACTTGAAACGAGAAACGCAAATACTTCAGGCTCAGGTGAAATACCGATACGTGAGCTCATACGATCATCACTGCGAATGAGACCCGAAAGAATAATAGTAGGCGAGGTCAGGGGCGCAGAAGCGCTTGATATGCTGTCAGCTATGAATACAGGTCATGATGGTTCACTGTCAACAGGTCATGCAAATACAGCGTCGGACATGCTGTTCCGTCTTGAAACCATGGTTCTGTCCGGTTCAGACCTGCCGCTTGCGGCAGTGAGAAATCAAATAGCGTCAGCTGTTGATATAGTAGTTCATCTTTCGAGAATGAGAGACCATACAAGAAAGGTTACAGAAATAACCCAGATAACGGGCATAGAAAACGGAGAGATACAGACAAGTCCTCTTTATGTTTTTGAAGAAACAGAGGAAAGCACGGGAGACAAGGTCTGCGGGGAGCTTAAAAGAACAAAAAACAAGCTTTTTTCTGATATAAAGCTACACCGCAGCGGAATAAAAATTGTGCTGTGAAAAAAGGAAATTTTTTAAAATAAACTATTGAAAAAAAAGGAACTATATGATATAATAAGGAAGTCCCGGCCTTCAGATATCAGAATATGATGTCCGGGATTAAGTAGATACGCTTAGCAAAAACATAAATCAAGATAAAAAAATCCGAACACATGACCGCGTTCGGATTTTTTGGAGGAATAAATGAAAAATTCAAGAAAACTTGTCTTAACAATTGCATCTGCTCTGTTGGTATCATGTGTTTCCGGATGTGAAAACTCCGGTTCAGAGCTGCCTCTTGGCGCATGTCAAAATGAGATTCTTACACTTTCCCCTGTAGCACAGGAGAAGGAGCTTGTTACTATTCACTATGAGTATGGGCTTGATATATACAAGCAGATAGAGGCCGCTATTGAAAAAAAGTTTCCTGATGTAGAAATCGTTATGGTTCATGACGGTGCGAATGACAGTAATCATATGCTCAGACAGAGTCTTGTAAATGGTATGGAGATGGATATTATTTTTGCAAGATATTTTCAGCAGATGAATGATATAGTTCCGCAGTATATGATGGATCTGTCGGGTGAAGATTTTATAAACAACTTTTATCTTACGTCGCTTGACAACTGTACTACTCCGGACGGCGAGCTTTACTATCTGCCCGGACCTTCAGATGTTCACGGTATAATCTACAACAAGACAATGTTTGAAGAAAACGGCTGGGAAGTTCCTCACAGCTATACCGAGTTTGTGGAGCTGATAAAAACAATCGACGGTACCGGAAAAAAAGTCACAGAAGAAATTGATGGCGAAGCGCATGAAGTTATGCTGCGTGGTATCCGTCCTTCAATATATTTTGCAGATTCTTTTCAGATAATTTTCAATACCTTTGCATATGATGCTGTTCTGAGAGGCGTAGAAAACCGTATATGGCTCAACGAATACCAGAACGGAAAAGAAAGCATGAAGGGACATATGGAGCCGTATGCTGAGACAATAAAAAAACTTCTGAATGACGGTGTTGTTCGTCTGGAGGACTGGGATTTTATGCCCAGACACCGTATGCCTGTGCTTTGCAACTATCATTCTGCAGCTATGATAATCGGGCCACAGAATACATACAGTATTTTTCCGACGCTTAAAAGCGATAATGAATATGCTATGATGCCTTTGTGGACGTCAGATGAGCCGGATAGTGACTATCTGTATGCAATGCCGAATTATTTTTATGGAATAAGCAAGACAGCCGCTGAAAAAAGTCCTGAGCGCCGCAAGCTGCTTCTTGATATTTTAGCATATATAAACGATCCTATGGCACAGGAAGAGATACTTGGTGAAGGAAAAGCATATGTATCAAACCTTAAAGATGTCCGTATGTCAGAAAATCCTTTTTTTGACGATGTAAGACATACCATAGAGAGCGGCAGAATAATAAACAACTTTTCCTTTGCTGAAGGAAATGATACAAGAGAAGTTGAAAGAAGGATGAATGAGACGGTTCGTGATATGCTCACAGGAAAGATAACAGTAGATGAGTGGTTCACGATAATTGATAAGGCAAGAGATGATTATCTTTCCGGAAAAAGCACCTATGTTCCGGAGGTATATGGCACATGTGAGGAGGAATTCTCCAAACTTGATACAGCGCTGCTTATTGGACAGATATATCGTGATGCGGCAGATGCCGATATCGGACTTGTCTTTGTAAATACTACAGAGCAGGGCGCAAACTGCCGTATATATAAAGGAAATATTGACGCAGCTGTAATGCGTCATATGGCTCCTGACCGTACAAGCGGAGAGGGAGAGGGTGTTGCATATGCTATGCTTAAGGGACAGCAGATAATAGATTGTCTTAACGGACTTGAAGAGTTTCCGGGGCAGTTTAATGTATGCTATTATGTAGCTTCAGGCCTTGATGTAGAGTTTGCTCCGTGGATGCCTGTCGGCAGTCGGCTTATAAGCTGCAAGCTTCCTGACGGCACACCGATAGATCCCGAAAAAAGCTATAAAACAGCGTTTTTCAGTGATAAGCTTTATTATAACGTAGACGGTGAGTTTGCTGTTTATCGTCCTGAGGATATGCAGCTGGCTGAAGGCAAGTGGCATGATATATTTATAAAGTGGATTGCTGATCATAACAATGTTCTTAAGCGTCCGGAGCAGACAACCATACTGAACTGGAAAACACTGCAATAACCGGATGTGTAAAAGAGGATAAAGATGAAAAAAGAGCTCAGGCATAACTATATCTTTTTGTTTCTGATACTGTTTTGTTTTCTGTTTGTTTCATGGATGCTGTTAAACTATTCTGTGAATCTGGTAGATGAGTCTGCTGACAGAGAAGGACTGTCTCATATTATGGAAAACACAGAACAACTTAAATACAGTCTTACAAGTCGTGTGGATGATACTCTTACAATCATGGAAATAGAACGACAGAGCCTTGATGAATCTGAAAATGATTCAAAGGCAGAAATAGCGCGAAAGCTGTCGCTTATGTGCGAAAAAACAGGCGCGTGGCGTGTATACCTTATTTCCGATAAGGAGCATTATCTTGATGATAAAGGAAACACCGGCCGTTGGGAAATAACAGATGATATGATTCCGGTGCTACAGGGTGAAAAATCCATATGCCGGTTAAGGCAGGATGCAATAGGTGGTGACAGATTGAACTTCGCCATTCATCTCGGGACTGAGGTCACAGATGAAAAGTATGAGGTTCTTCTGGTAGAGTATCTTCTGGACAAGTTTCTGGAGGTTCTGGAAATAAAGGTTCATGGAGGTAAGGGTATAGCGTGCGTAGTTGATTCAAACGGGAGAATTCTTTTCAGGTCGCAGGGGGAGGTTCCTGTTTTCAGCGAGGAAAACTATTTTTTTTATCAGTCCTTTCGTGAAATGGAGTTTGAGGGCCTTGACGGGGTGACTAATGAAAAAGAACTGCGAAATGCGATAAATTGTGCGGAGTGCGGAGCGGTGTATATTTCTGATGATGATTATGCATACGCTATGAGCTTCTGTCCGCTGAAGATAATGGACTGGCATCTTGTAATGCTTGTTGAGCGAGAATATATTTCCGGTATCCGAATGACATATATTGAACAGATAAAAAAAATAACAGTAACCGCAAACCTCGTAGTTGTAATCCTCTGTCTTGGTATTTATTTTATAAATACATTTTTGATCCGTAAGCGTTCAGTTGTCCAGCTTTCAACAAGAGAAAGAATCATTAACGTTCTGTCAACTGACAGTAACGGCGCATATCTTCTGGTTAACAGCGGGAGCGGAATATGTTCATTTGCAAGCGAGAGTATCAGCGAAATGTTCGGAATATCCGCAGACACCCTGATAGAAAAAAAACTTGACGCACTTTTTGAAAGTATAGCTGTTCCGGAGCTTGTGAGCAGACTGAAGATATGGGATCAGAAGGAAAAGCTCGAGACAGACCGCTTTCTGTTCAGGTCTCCGAAAATAGAAAAAGAAAAATATATAAGACTTAGCTTATATCCTCCGAAGCATGATGAAATAGTTCTTGCTTTTGTTGATGAAACTTTAATTGCCAACAAGGAGAAGGTTCTGGAGTGTGCGCTCAACGAGGCACATCTTGCCAATCAGGCGAAAAGTAATTTTCTCAGCAACATGTCGCATGATATAAGAACTCCTATGAATGCTGTTATAGGGTATACAACGCTTGCACTTAATAACGTAAATGACAGCCACAAGGTCGAGGACTATCTTACAAAGACGCTCAGCTCCGGAAATCATCTTCTGTCGCTTATAAACGATGTACTTGATATGAGCAGTATAGAATGCAATATGTTTGTTCTTGAGGAACAGGAAACAAAGCTTTCAGATATACTTAACGACATAAAGAATATCATCGGCGGACAGATCAGTGAAAAAAATCTCAATTTCAGTATAAAAACGTCGGGTGTTTCAGATGATAATGTATACTGTGACAAGACCCGTCTTAATCAGGTTCTTATCAATCTTCTGGGAAATGCGATAAAGTTTACTCCCGAGGGAGGTACGATATCAGTAGAGCTGTCTCAGATATCCGGCGTTTGCGCCGGAAAAAGTACGTATGAACTGAAGGTCAGGGATACCGGTATAGGTATGAACAAGGATTTTGTCGATAAGATTTTTGAACCCTTTGAAAGAGAGCACAGCTCTACCATAAGCGGTACTCAGGGAACCGGTCTCGGTATGCCTATAACCAAAAATATCATTGATATGATGGGCGGTACGATAGACGTTTATACTGAACCTGAAAAAGGAACAGAGTTTATCATACGTCTGGAGCTGAAGATATGCAGCGAATATACAATAATTACAGAAAATGAAGAAATAGATCCGGATGCATTATCAGAGCTTATGGGCTGTCATATTCTTATCGTTGAGGATAATGAGCTTAACAGGGAGATAGCGGAGATAATCCTTGATGACTGCGGAATAAGAACTGATACAGCTGAAAACGGTGCTGAAGCTGTGGATAAGGTCATAAATTCCGTAAGCGATCCTTTTGATGTTATACTGATGGATATACAGATGCCGGTGCTTGATGGTTATGAGGCTACGCGTCGTATACGTGCACTTGATGACCCTTCGCTTTCATCACTGCCTGTTCTGGCAATGACTGCAGATGCGTTCAAGGAGGATGTAGAGCGTTGCTTTGCTGCAGGCATGGACGGACATATAAGCAAGCCTATAGATGTTGAGTTATTGAAAAAAGCACTTATAGCTGCTGTAAGAAAAAAAAGAGAATCACAGTGATAAGGTATTTGTCGCTTGTCTGCTTTCATATAGGAACTTTGAGTTTCCGGTATGAAGGCAGACAGGCGATTTTTTTATTGCCTTGCATATATTATTCAAATATTTTCCTTTCAGGTCGTTTCAGATACCTGTCAGGGAAAGTATATTGAAATTTACCAGATTAATCTATATAATATAAAACGTAGACAGAATAATAATTATAAAAAAGAGAGGAGCGAAAAATGAAAAAGGAAACGAGAAAAGAAAATAAGGGGGTTACAGGAAAGGGAACGGACTATTCGGTCTACAGACTTGAAAGGAAGGAGGCGGTTATCAGTTTTCTTGCCGGAAGTGTTTTTGGGTATCTTGCCTTCAGTATATTTTTCGGAGTTTTGCCTTTTGGGATTGTTCTTGCAGCAGCAGGAGGAGTTGTCGGAATAAGGAGCGGAAGAGATTTTTTTCGTAAAAAACGTGACAGGAGTCTTATGATACAGTTCCGGGATTTTCTTGATTCGCTTTCTTCCTCCTTTTCGGCAGGTCAGAATGTTTCATCGGCACTTTTTTCAGCGCATGAGGATATGCTGCTTCAGTACGGAGAGGGTTCGGTTATGGCACAGGAAACGAAGCTTTTTCTGTGTGGTATGAAAAACAACATAACAGCAGAGGCACTGTTTGATGATTTTGCACGAAGGAGTGGTAAGCGTGATATAAAAACCTTTTCTGATACTTTTTGTATATGCAGCAGGAGCGGTGGCAATATCAGGGAGATAGTCATGAGAACCACCAGGACGCTTAACGAAAAGATGCAGATGGAAGCCGAGACAGAGGCTATTGCTTCAAAGGGTAAAAACGAGCTTCTATTAATGACGCTCATGCCGTTTGTTATAGTTCCTATGCTTAAGACTCTCGGTGAAAGCAGTATTTCCGGGAACAATATCGTAACAATAGCAGTTAAAAGCATCTCAGCGGCAGTTATTGCAGCGGCTTTTATTATAGGCCGTAAGATAACCGATATAAAGTTTTAGTAAAGGAAAGCAAAGAATGAAAATTGATCCGTTTAGTATAATGGCATCACTCGGAGCAGGTCTTACTTTACTGTGGACGGTGATGCTGCTTAAAAACAGAAGAGAATACACAGATATTACATCTACAAAAGCAGCACGCAGGCTTAAGCTGTATCAGTTTTTTCCGGTGGGCTTTGCACTGATAAAGCTCTTTAAGATCAACGTCAGAGGTGAGGGCTTCGCAGAAAGACGTAAGAATATTTCTGTAGTATACGGAGCAAGGTATGCTCACTTTTATGCGTATCTTTTTACAGGAGCGCAGATTACATATGCAGCTATGCTTCTGCCGGCAGGGCTTCTTGCCGGGGCGGTGCTTAGGAATAGTGTTATAGGATTTCTTGGTGTTTCTTCTTCGGTTCTCATGCTTTTTTATCTTGACGCAGAAGTTCGGAAAAAAGCTTCGGAAAAAAAAGACGCTTTGCTCTGCGAGCTGCCTGAGACAATAATGAGGCTTGCTCTTCTGCTGAATGCAGGTATGGTACTGAGAGACGCCTGGAAAATGATATCCGAATCATCTGATTCTGTTTTATGCCTCGAAATGAAGAAGGTAAATGAGGATATACGAAACGGTATTTCTGAAACTGAGGCCTTTGAAGCTTTTGGGGACAGATGCGGTACAAGAGAAACAAGGAGGCTTGTAAGCTCAATAATACAAAACATAAAAAAAGGAAATATGGGACTTTCACTTTCGCTGCAGGATCTTGCGTCTGAGCAGTGGGAGGAAAAGAAAAACTACGTAAGAAAAAAAGCCGGAGCAGCCGAACAGAAGCTTCTGTTTCCTATGCTGATGATATTTTCAGCGATAATAACGATGATCGTTGTTCCGGTATTTACTAACATACTTTAAGAAAAAATGTTGAAAACAAGACTAAAAAGGAGAGAAAAAACAATGAGAAAATCTTGTCAGAAATTCAGAACGTTTCTGAGAAAAACAGAAACAGCCATAGTGAGAGGGATAAACAGTTTTATAAAGGATGAAAGAGGAGAAACCAACCTTATCGCTATACTTCTGATTATAGTTGTAACAGTAGCTCTGGTTGCCGTTTTCAAGGATAATATCCTTGATCTTATAGAAGATATCTTTAAAAAGATAGGTAAGGAAGTTGATCGCCTTTAAAAAGTTTTTTAAGGATGAAGGAGGTGCTGTACAGCTGACAGAAGCAGCTCTGGTGTATCCTGTGGTGATGATGGCAGTCATTCTGTTTATATATATCGGAATATACGTTTTTGAAACAGCGTATCTTTATGACATGGCAAAAATGACGGCTGTGACGGCGGCAAAAACAATTTCGTTTGCAGGGTATGATGAGCTCGGAGATATATATTCGGTTTATGATTTTATTACGGACGGAAGCTTTCCTGAAAAAGAACAGGTGAACAATGCGTATAAGGATAACAGACCATACAGATATATTATAAACGATACTGTTGACAGCAGGTTTTCAGAAGCTGCAGAAAAATATGCTGAAGGATTGATATATCCGGCACATGATGTTCAGTGCAATATAGATGTAAGACAGCATATGTTCAGCAGGGAGGTCAAAGTCAATATTGAAAAATCAGTTTCCTTTCCGGGATTTTTCAGGATGTTCGGAATAGGGAACGAGCAGGTTATAAGTGTCTGTGCCTCAGCGTTTACGTCTGATCCGGCGGAGTTTGTACGCAATACCGATATAGCGGTGAATACAGGAATAGACGAAAAGCTTTCCGGGATACGTGAAAAAGTAACTGCGTTTATTGAAAAATTAAAGACTGGCGGATAGGAATATGAGAAAAAAACGTCTTTACGGATCTATAACCATAGAAGCTTCATTGGCTCTTACGTTTTTTATATCAGGGTATCTTATGATATTATCCTTTGTTTATATTGTAAGAGCCGAGAGTGCTGTTCAGTACGGAATAAACAAAACCGCAGAGGAAATATCACGTTATTGTTATGCGGCAGAAAGACTTTCTCTTGATGAGTATATTGAAAAGTCAGGTGTTACAATTGGTGAGGCTGCAGAGAACATAGGCTTTATATCAGGAGCTTCTGCTGATGACGAAGAAGCTTCGGATGAAGCCTGCATGATAACAGAGCTTATTGATGTAGTAACAGGCGGAAGAACCGTAGGAGGTGCAATAGCAGCTCCTGTTTTCAGAGAGCTTTTTTCAAGGCACGTTGCAGGAGATAAGGAGAAAACAGACAGATATCTGAAAAAACTCGTAGGGATAACATCTGACGATATAGATTTCAGCTATTCAGAAATACTGAGTGACGGAAAAACTATAGAGATAGTGGCTGTTTACAGAATAAAGCTTGCGGCGTTCGGGCTTTTCGGAGATGAGGGTCCTGAGCTTCTTATGAAAAACACTGCAGTTACAGCAGCATGGGTGTCCGGAAGCTACAATAAAAAAGATAATGAAAGAGCTGATTCCAAGTGGCTTCTTCCGGCTTTTGAACGTGGTAAGGCCTGGGCAGATGAGATACGTGAGGAAAACAGAGACTGCGCAGTAAAGGGAGGAAAAGGAATAACGCTTTATAAATCCGGACGATACTCGTCTGTGCATTCAATCAACATATTCAGCGCGTCATATTCAGAATGTCATACATCAAAAGGAGACTATATTATAAAAGAGAAAGCGGTAAAAAAGGTTTTTAACGAATACGCATCACGGCTTCTGAAAAATATCGATGAGTATTCAGGAAAGCTTCAGTATGAAAACGGTATACGTATACCGGAGCATGGTATGAAAAAAAGTGCGGAGCTTATAATAATAGTTCCGGCAGAAGCAGAGATTATGAAAAAATCACTTGAGAAAATTGCCGGTGAGATACTGCGTGAAAAAGGCGTTTTAGTGACGCTTGAATACAGAGAAAAGTTTTTTGAAAGGAAATAAAAAATGACAGGAATGATTATCGGTCCGGCAGCAGCGATAGTTTCGACAGCGGCTTTTATCAGATTTAAGGACACAGAGGAGGATGACAGCAAGCTTAATGGCAGAACACTTGATATTGTAGCATTTATTGTATATGCGCTGCTTGATGTTTTTACTGTTGTGTTGATGGACAGAGCAGGAACGGGAATTTTTTGTATAGTAAACTCTGTAATACTTCTTAACTTTTTGTTTTTACTTGCTGTTATTGATATACGCCATAGATCTATACCTAATCGTTATATACTATTTATGCTTGTGCTGAGGACAGCCATGATAGCTGTACAGGGTGTGATAACGCATTCGTTCGTGGCAGTGCTTATGAAATCACTCCTTGGTCTTCTGACAGGTGTTTTTCTTCTCGGAGTAATAGCCCTGGTTTCTAAAAAAGGTCTTGGAAGCGGTGACGTCAAGATGTACGGACTGACAGGATATTTTTTTGGTGCTGTAGCGATACTGGATATACTCATCTATTCAACATTGCTGTGTGCTGTATGCGGGATAGCACTCATTGTACTGAAAAAATGTACTGCAAAGGATTTTCTTCCGATGGCGCCGTTTGCCTTTGCCGGAACTATGGTATATATCTGGCTTAGCTTCTGATGCTGTCAGAATATATTGTATATATAGGGAAGATCCCTTGTGTGATTTCTCAGAAGCTTTTGTTTTATTTGTTCTGCTTCGGCAGATACTTCGTCGCTGTCGGACCGTAGCAGCGGCTTTATTTTTGTTATACTGTCGCTTATTTCGTCAAGGTTTCTGTTGTTTACGAAAAAGGCGAGCTTTTTTCTGCTGTGTTCCCATACCTGAATCAGCTTTTCCGCTTCAAGTATAGCCGATTCGGTATCTTCACTCTGAGCATATTGCTGGATCCCTGTAAGATAGCTGTCAAGGCGATTTTTTTCTTTCAGCATAACGTGGTGAGAATAAACATCAAGAGCAATAACAAAAATTATTATAAAAACACTTGCATAAATACGTTTCATTCTTTATAAAACCTCTCTATATCACGTTTTTCCACAGTTCTGTAGGGCTGCTTCTGATATGCGGATATCTGACCGTTTGTTTCAACAACAGCAAACTGAACCTCTGATATATCAAAAATATTTATTACCCTGAGTGCTTCAACAAGGTCGTCGTGTGACATTCTGAGTGTACGGAGCTTGTTGTCGTCGAGTACACCATTGTTTATTATTATCTGAGGTGAACCGGAGATAAATTTCCGGAATTTTTTTGATCGCATAGTAAAAAGCGAGATTATCACATCGATCGAGACAAGAAACAGTATGGGTGCCATACCCGTAAAAAGCGGTGCATCCGGATCTTCGAGGGATAGTGTTGCTATGTTTGAGATAAGTATAGTAATAACAAGCTCAGAAGGCTGCATCTGTCCTATCTGTCTTTTTCCCATGAAGCGCACAGAAAAAATAACTGCTACGTAAAGTATGAAGGTTCGGATCATTACAACGGTCATTTTTTAGATACTCCTTTTTATAAAAAAAATACTTTCTCTTAGTGTTTCTCCGTTTTAAAAAAAAATACCTTGTTTGTTTACAGTTTCAAAGAGCAGTGAAAGATTTATTATATTGAATGTAAAAATATTTTTTTTGTTCACAATAAAACCAGTGACAAATGTCACTTCTTAAAATGACATATGACATCTTTAAATCAGCGCGCTGATGTGTTATCATGATAACAGAGAATAAACTTCCGAAAATCTGGCGGAAAGGATATTTTCTGATTTTTAAAAATATTGTAGAACAAAATTATATAAACAAGAGAACGGAGAACAGGATGCGTTCTCCGTTTTTGCTTGAAAAAATATATTTCCGGATGTATAATAGATACGGGAGGATGGATATGAACATTGTTTATGCATTGATTCATCTGCTTACACTGGTGGGTATGAGTACAAGTATAGTATGGCTTGCGTTCCATGCAAAAAGAAAAAAGATAAAGCATTCCTTTATGCTTTGTCAGACGCTTATTATGATATGGGCGGCATCAAAGATACTTGATATGCTTGCAGTAAATGAATCTGAACTATATATGTGTTATCTTTTCGGAAACCTGGGAGTATGCTTTATCGGTGCAGCATGGGTAAGCTTCTGTTCTCTTTATTTTTCCAAGGATAAAAAAACACCGGTAAAAGTATTATATGCGATATCTGCACTGAACTATCTTGCAGTTGCTTCAAATCCTCTGCACGGACTTTATTATAACGAACTGTCTATTCATAAAATAGATCATGGAATACTTTTTTATGAAAACGTCGTTTTTACATATATGTGTATCGCTGTTGGTATAGCAAAGGTATATAAAAAATCTCTCGAAGAAAAAATAAGGTTTAAAAGACAAGCAACGCTGATAGCGGTTTCGGTTCTTATACCGCTTGTGCTGAACGTTTTTTATATAACCGGAAATCTTTCGGGGCGTTTTGATCCGACACCGTTCGGATTTGCCATGACGAGTATCCTCATACTTCTTGCCGTTTACAAGTATGATTTTCTGGATGTGAACTATGTGACATTTCCGAAGATCTTTACAAACGTTCCGGGGGGAATTGTTGTTGTAGACAGGTTTGACGAAATAACCTATATAAACGAAACAGCAAGAGAGCTTCTCGGAAAGTATCAGAATATAAAGGATGTATATGTGCTTGCAGGAGAAGAGGCAGCGAAGAAAAATCATGAGCTTCCTGCCGAAACTGAGGTTACAGTAAATGACAGGCGGCTTAACATAAAATGCTATACTCACTATGACAACAACGCAGTTATGGCGACAGCGTTCATAATAACAGACATATCCCGTTACTATGAACTCATAGAAAAGACCCGAAAGCTGAATGCCGCAAACGAAGAAATAGCTGTAGAAAAGGAACGTAATCGTATAGCGCAGGAGGTGCATGATACTGCCGGACATACGCTTACCATGATAAGCTCTGCGGCAAAAATACTAAAAATAAAATATCCCGGACTTCCTGATGAGGTCAACGAATACATAGACAAGATATCAAGCGAATCTACCGCCGGAATAACAGCACTTCGTATGGCTGTAAACAACATGAAAAGATATTCGTATACGGGTATTACAGAAAGCATAAGCGAGCTTGCAGACAGCGTTAAGCAAATAGAATGCACCGTATGCTTTCAGGGAGAAGAAACGGAAAAATATCTTTTCAGCGCAGCTGCCATATATACATCATGCAGGGAGGCTATAACCAACAGTCTCAGATATTCGGGAGCGGACAGAATAGATATAATAGTAAAGTTTCTGGAAAAATCCCTTGAGGTATATGTTTTTGATAACGGCTGTGGCTGCAGTGAAATACTTGAAGGGAACGGACTTACCGGTACGGTAAAGAGAATAGAGGAAATAGGCGGCGAGGTCGGGTTTATGTCAAGTGAAGGCAACGGATTTACAACTGCCATCAAAATTCCACTGGGGGAGAAGATTTGATAAAAATAATTATTGCAGATGATCTGAGTATGCTCAGACAAGGGATACAAGTGGTTCTTGAGCAGGACAGCGAGCTGAAGGTATCAGCACTTGCGGCTGACGGCAAAGAAGCTTTTGAGCTATGTGCTGAACACAGACCGGACGTTGTTCTTATGGATATGAGAATGCCGGAATATGACGGAGCGTATGGGACAAGACTTATAAAAGAAAGCTATCCGGAAACCAAAGTACTTATTCTTACTACGTTTGATGATGACGAGACTGTAGCGGAAGCTATGGAATGCGGAGCTGACGGATATATCCTCAAGGAAATGGAAAACACTAAGATCATACAGGCTGTAAAGGCTGTGAACAGTGGGATAAACGTTTTTGGTCCAAATGTTTACAGCGGAATACAGAAGAAGCTGTCAACCGCTACACGTTCTGCAGAAAAAAATTCAGATACTTATCCGGAGCTATCTGCAAGAGAACGTGACATAATAATCCTTATAGCAGAAGGGTTTGACAACAAGGATATAGCGGCAAGGCTTTTTCTCGCTGAAGGTACAATAAGGAACAACATATCAAAGATGCTCGATAAGCTTGGACTTAAGGATCGTACACAGCTTGCAGTATTTGCCGTGAAGAATAACATTGTATAGAATAATAAAAGAAAGCTTTTCTGATGCTCCTCCGGGTTCCGGGGGAGATTTTTTTATACTCTGAAAAAAATTATTGATCTGCATATTCCGTTTACTATAAATTTGTCATTCACTATATATGTATTTTTCCTGAAAGTCTGTATAAACTATAGTGAACGTCAAAAAAATCAGACTTTCACTATATAGTATAAAAATCTCTCCGAAAAGAGGTAAACTTTATGAATATGAATATTAAGCTTGATTATGACAATGAAAAGCTTGATGTATCTCTCAAAAAAAAACTGGAGCGTTTAAAGCAGATAACTTCAGGCAGCTCAGATCTGCTTGTGAACAGAATAGAGCTTAGCGGAGTTAAGGCCGCACTTCTTTGCTGTGAGGGTATGCTGGCAATGAGTATGGTGACAGAGCTTATACTCGTTCCGCTTACGAGGCTTAACGAGGCTGAAATGATGCTCAGCGCGGACGAGCTTTTTGAACACATAGACACAAAGATGCTGCTTTCTGTAGACAGACCCAAGGCGGACAACTATGGCGATACTATCAGACTTATAAACTCAGGCTTTGCGGTTCTTGTTGTGGATGGAAGCGACAAGGCACTTGCGTTCGGAGTTCAGGGCTACAGCATAAGGAGCGTTTCCGAGCCTACCTCCGAACAGAATATCATGGGCGCCCATGACGGTTTTACAGAAACGATAAGAATAAACATGTCTCTGATAAGACGGCGTATGAAAACTCCGTTTCTGAAGCTGGAGCTGTTTGTCAGAGGCACAAAAAGTCATACAGATATATGTCTTGCGTATATGACTGACAGAGTTCCTGTAAAGCTGATAAACAAGATAAAAGCGTCTCTTAAGGATATGGAGCTTGAAACGATACTTTCAAGCGGATACGTGCGTTCATTTCTTGAACCGAAGTCTACAGGGATATTTAATTCGAGTGGAGTGACGGAAAGACCTGATGTGCTTTGCTCCAAGCTGCTTGAAGGAAGAGTCGGTGTCATAGTGGACGGGACTCCTTTTGTAATAGTCATACCAAAGCTTTTTTCTGAAAGCTTTCAGACTATGGACGACTATAACTGCAAGCCTTACTATGCAACTTTTATAAGATGGCTCAAGTATATTGCTTTTTTTGTGTCCCTTCTGCTGCCGGGGGTCTATACTGCAATAGCGATACATCATCCTTCATCGTTTAACCGTTCGCTTCTTCTTATGCTTCTGAAGGCTGAAGAAACTGCGCCTCTTTCACTTATTACGGAGTCTGTGATAGTTCTTCTTATGTATGAAGTCATCCGTGAAGCAGGTATACGTCTGCCGAAGGCTGTAGGAGGGGCTGTAAGCGTGGTCTCCGGTCTTATAATAGGTGATTCTGCAGTAAATGCCGGTCTTATCAGTACTCCCATGCTTACTGTTATAGCTATATCGGTTGTGAGCGGTTTTGTTATTCCTGACCTTGATCATCCTGTCACAGTGTTCAGGTTTCTGTTCCTTATCGCAGGAGGAATATGGGGGCTTTTCGGTATAAGTCTGCTTGGTGCGGTGCTTGTTTTCAACCTGTGCGCAGAGGAGAATTACGGACTTCCTTTGCTGGCGCCTATTTCTCCGTTCAGAAGAGCGTGTATGCGTGATGTGATCACAAGAACGGATTTCCGCAAGATGCAGAACGGCGGATTTACAGTAGAAAAATTAAAACAGAGGTGAGGCAAAGTGAAGCTTAGCGGAGGACAGCTGTGGGCAGTTCTTTTTATGCTCAGGGCGTTTAATTTTATCTGTTCGCCGGACGCCTATTCATTGCAAAGAATAGGTGGAACAGCGATTTCGGTATTTATACAGTTTCTGATAGTGGTTCCGGTTATAAGAGTGTGCCGTGAAAAAACGGCCGGGGTAACCCCCGGAAAAGCAGGTGTTTTTCCGGCTTTGTATTTTATTTTTACAGGAATGCTTGCTATCGGACGTATGCTTGATATAACTGCGTCAGAAAACTTTGCAATATCAAAAAATATAATTCTGGTTCTTCTGCTTGTGTTTACAGCTCTTTATTGCAGCAAGCTGGGAATGAGGGCTGCGGGAAGAGCGGCTGCAGTCATATCGGGAATGTTTATTTTTTTCCTTGCAGTTCTTTTACTGACCTCAGTTCCGGAAATAAGAGCGGATAATCTTACAGGGGATTATGATAACACATCCGTTTTTGCATATGCTCTGAAGGATTTTGCGGAAAGCAGCGAGATTCCGGCGGTACTGATTCTTTCTTTGTTCACTTATGAAGGAAGGGCGAAGGGGATATATATTTATTTTGGATCAAAGCTTCTGCTTGTGGGACTGGTAACGCTTCTTGGAGCGTCTGTTTCCGGAAACGTGTCTGTTCTGGCGGATTATCCGTTTTTTGAGCTTACATCGTTTTCAGACCTTTTCGGAGTGCAGAGATCGGATGTTCTTTTTGTAACAGTATGTACTCTCGGAGCAGTTCTTACAGTGACAGTATGTGTGATTGCCGCCTCGGAGTTTCTGAAAAAATATTTTGGAGGCGCAAAGCTTTTATGTCTTGCGTTTATGACAGCAGGAGGATTTTTTCTGCGTGGTGACTATATTTCAGGAACTGAGCTGTTCTTTACTATAGTATTTATAATAGTAAGCATACTATATATGATATCAGCTTCGTCAGAAGTAAGAAAGGCGGAGAGTGTATGAAAATAAAGCTTGCAGTAGCAGGAGTGGCTATTATGTTGCTGTTTGGAGGATGTGACAATCAGCTTGAGGTTCGTGACAGAGCGTTTGTTCAGGGGGCGGCTATAGAGTATGATGACGGATATACAGTACGTCTTAAGCTGTTTGATAATGAGGGCTTTTATGACGGAAAAGGAAAAACGTTTGAGGAAGCAGTAAAAAATGCCGGACTCAGTCATGGCAAGGATGTTTTTACAGGGCACACGGAGATAGTTGTGATACGTAAAAATGAAAGCGACGCTATACTGGACTCACTTGTAAACGAAGATATATCAACAGGCTGCATAGTTGTTTTTGATGAAGACCCGGTAAAATATGTTGAGGAAAATGATACAGAGGAGCTTGTCGATATAATAAGCGGCAGGGAAAGAAACGGAACAGAGCAGAAAAAAAGTATACGCAGAATAATAAATGACAGATAAGTATATTTTTAAAAATCAGCCGATATGCACTAAGCTTTCGTAATCGGCGTATGTGCAAGGCGATAAGATTTACCTTGCTGAACACACACTTAAAATAAACAGTGATCTTTTTATGAAAACCTTATTTTTTTATAGCTATTATCTTAAAAATATGATATAATAAAAATATCTGTGAAAATAAAGCTAAGATATTTTTTCAAAAAAGGGTGAGTTTTTTAGTATAACATGATATACTTCGATAATGCAGCAACGACCGCGCCCTCGGAGGCAGCGGTCAGAGCGGTGTGTGACTGTATGAAAAATACATTCGGAAATCCATCGTCACTTCATACTCTCGGAATAAGAGCACAGCAGGTTATGGACAATGCGAGAAAGGAAATAGCAGGGGCACTTGCTGTGCCTCCGGAGACGGTGTATTTTACATCGGGTGCGACTGAAAGCAGTAACCTTGCCATACGCGGTGCTGCCGGTACCTATGGCCGCAGAAAAAAAAGAGTTATTACGACAACAGTCGAGCATTCATCTGTAAAGGAAGCTTTTAAACGTCTTGAAGAGGAGGGCTTTGAAGTAATAAGAATAGCGCCGGACGAGAACGGCGAGTTTGTCCCCGATGACTTCATAGATGCTGTTGATGAAAACACCTGTATAGTGAGTGTTATGCTTGTAAACAACGAAACAGGAGCGGTTCTGCCGGTAAAAGAAATATTTTCAGGTGTAAAGCGCAGAAACAGTGAGACAATAACACACTGTGATGCTGTACAGGCTTTTATGAAAATTCCGGTGAAGCCGAACGATATCAAGGCGGATCTTGTTTCTGTGAGTGCTCATAAGATATATGGTCCCAAGGGGGTCGGTGCCCTTTATGTAAAAAAAGGCACACGTCTTATGAAGCAGAACTTAGGCGGCAGACAGGAGAACAACATGAGGGGCGGTACAGAGGCTGTTCCGCTTATTGCCGGATTTGGTGCGGCAGTTTCGGAGCTTTCGGGAACATTTGCCGAAAGAATGGAAAAAATGGAAAATCTCAGGCGATATTTATTAGAAAAAATTGGAGAAATAGGAGAAATATTTGTAAATTCGTCTGAAAATTCAGTTCCATATATAGTAAATATTTCCCTGAAAGGAATACGCTCAGAGATACTTCTTCACTTCATGGAGGAACGTGAAATATATATTTCAAGCGGTTCTGCCTGCTCAAAAGGTGCCAAAAGCGGTGTTCTGGGTGAATTCGGAATAAGTCCTGCTCTTGAGGACAGCGCGCTCCGGATAAGCTTTTCACATGAAAACACAGAGGAACAGATAGACGAGTTTGTTGATGCACTTATTGCTGCAAAAAACAGACTGAGAAGATAAAAAAAGGAGAAAGGTCATTTATGAAAGAATTAATTCTTGCAAAATACGGCGAAATAGCTCTCAAGGGTCTTAACAAGAATACTTTTGAGGATATGCTCATAAAAAATATTAAGAGAAGACTTAAGCCTGTCGGAAAATTTGAGTATGTAAGACAACAGTCAACAATATACATTGACGCACTCGACGAGAATACAGATCTTGATGCTGCAATCGAAAAACTCAGAACTGTTTTTGGTATAGCGTGTATATGCAGAGCCGGAGTTTTTGAGAAGGATTTTGAAAAAATATGCGAGGGTACATACGAATATCTTGGAGATACACTGAAGTATGCACGTACCTTCAAGGTCGAGGCAAAGAGAGCGGACAAGCGTTTCCCTATGAAGTCTCCCGAAATATGCCGTGAGCTCGGAGGAAGGATACTCGAAAGATTTTCACATCTGAGTGTTGACGTAAAGAATCCGGAGGTTACTGTTACAGTAGAAATAAGAGACACAAACGCTTATGTACATGCTGTAAGAGTTCAGGGTGCAGGCGGACTTCCTGTAGGAAGCAGCGGAAAGGCGATGCTTCTTGTTTCAGGCGGTATAGACAGCCCCGTTGCCGGATACATGATGGCAAAGCGTGGTATACACATAAGCGCAGTTCATTTTGTAAGTCCTCCGTATACTTCAGAGAGAGCCCGCATCAAGGTTGAGCAGCTCTGCGAAAAGCTCACTGCATACTGCGGAAACATATCTTTTTTCTGTGTTCCGTTTACTGAGATACAGGAAGCTATCAAGGACAACTGTCCTGAAGAATATTTTACAGTTATAATGCGCCGTCTGATGATGGAGATAGCCCAGCAGCTTTCCGAAAAGGATGACTGTCTTGCTCTTATCACAGGCGAAAGCGTGGGACAAGTTGCAAGTCAGACTCTCAAGGCTATAGCCTGCACAGATGCAGTGTGCAGAATGCCGGTGTTCAGACCGCTTATAGGTATGGATAAGACAGAGATAATAGATATATCAAGAAAGATAGATACCTTTGATATTTCTATACAGCCTTATGAGGATTGCTGTACGGTGTTCACTCCAAAGCATCCGAAGACAAAGCCTACAAAAGAAGAGGTGGAAAAGGCTCAGAATTCGTTTGATTTTTCAGAAATGATAAAAAAAGCAGTGGAAGAAACTGAAATAAAACTGATAAAATTCTAAGTCGTGTTCATAAATTATTAAAATATAAGACTTATTATATTAACAAATTTTAAGTAAAAAAGTGAAAAACGGTGAGGAAGTTGCTGTGAATATTAGTGAATTTGATAAAGATATCAATCAGAAACTTGACAAACAAGTTACGCGAGTGGTAAAATTGTTATCATTAAGTAATAAATCCATAGCTACAGCAGAGAGCTGTACCGGCGGACTGATATCGGAGCTGATAACTTCTGTTCCGGGAGCGTCAGGTGTGTTTGAGTTCGGCGTGTGTTCGTATTCTAACAGGATAAAACACGATGTGCTCGGCGTGGATAACAGGATACTTGATGAGTTTACTGAGGTAAGCGTGCAGACAGCCATGGCGATGGCAGAGGGAATGAGAAGGATCTCAGGTGCGGATATTGCAGTATCTGTTACAGGTATAGCAGGGCCGGGAGGAGGAACTCCTGAAAAACCGGTAGGTACAGTTTTTATCGGATTTTCTACAGAAAACGGCTGCTATGCAAGATGTCCTGATCTCTGCGGCATGGGCCTGAACAGAGACGGAATAAGAAAACACACAGCACTCAGCGTTTTCAATGAAGTTGAACTGATACTTATGGGAGAGAACAATAATGAGTAAACAGGCTGTTCAGAAAAAAGGAAACAGAGCATCTTTTTCTTATTTTGATGTTCTGAAAAATATTTTTCCGTGTAAGGGCGACCCGGTAAAGGAAATTATAAGAAAAATAGTTTTTCTTATAGCAATAACGGTTTTCGGAGTATGTGCTTTTCTGATCTTTGATTATTTTTATGAAAACTACAAAAATAACAAGATGTATAACGAGATACAGAAGGATATTCCTATCCTTTCAGAGCTTATAGACGACGATAAGGAAACCTCATACGTAAACGATGAGATGCTTGCGTATATGCAGACTCTCGTTGATATGAACCAGGATGTAGTGGGATATATACAGATACCCGACAAGGAAGGCAGCTGTGCCGATACGGGTATAGACTATCCGATAGTTCAGAAGCGCAATGAGGCAGAGAGGGATTTTTATCTTGATCATAACTTTGTCGGAGAGCCGGCGAGGGCAGGTGCGCTGTATCTTGATTACAGAAACGTACTCAGTTCAAGAGAACGTTCAGGAAACCTTATTATATACGGTCACGAAATGAGTGACGGAAGTATGTTCGGACATCTGAAAAAATATGTCGAGAACAGATATTTTTATGACGATCATCCTTGTATAGAGCTGTCTTCAAAATACGAAGTATCCACTTATAAGATTTTCGGCTTTTACTATGCTGACGGCGGAAAAGGTGAGTGTGAATTTTTCTACACCAACACCACCGACTTCGGCTCGGAAGAAGAGTTTTACGACTATGTAAACCAGATAAAAAGAAGAACACTTATGACAAACGATGTGGATGTAAAATACGGAGATGAACTTCTTACACTTTCAACCTGTGCAACAGATTATTATTATGATGCACGTTTTGTTGTTGCGGCAAGAAAGCTCAGACCCGGTGAAGACAGATATGCAGGCACAGAAACCAGCAGATCAAACGATAATCCGCTTATGCCTCTCGAATGGTATAACGCAAGAGGCGAGGAAAAAAATTATAACGATGCGGATTTTGTGCCATACGGATAAGGAACAAAGGGAAAGGCAAATCTATGAGTAAAAAAAAGACTATAATTGCAGTGGCGTCGGCAGTAACAGTTTTTGTAGCCGTTGCAGCAGTAGTTTTTATAAAAAGCGGTAATAAGGAAAATCCAACGGTACAGGAGACAGTTACTACAACCGCTGCAGTAACTACAGTACCGGAAACAGAACCGGTTACAGAGCCGGTCACTACATATCCTCCGTTTGTAAACGGTCTCAGTCTTAAGGCTCAGGAGTACAAGGAAATGAACTCCGATACAGTAGGCTGGATAAGGCTAAGCAATACGGTTATCGATTATCCTGTGGTAAAAGCAGGGGATAACGATTATTATATAAACAGAGATTTTGACAGGAGAGAAGATCCTGCCGGCTGGGTTTTTATGGACTTCAGATGCGGTATGGAGAGCGAATATTTTACCGAAAACACGCTTATGTACGGTCATAATATGGCAGACGGCTCCATGTTCAGTGATCTGAAAAAATACCAAAGGGATGAAGCTTTTTATGAGCAGAATCCGATAATTGAAGTCAGCTCACTTTCAGCTGATTATCAGTACAAAGTTTTTGCGTTTATGCTTTGCAACGGTGTTAAAGGCTCGGACTTTGAGTTCTGGAACTACATCTTTTTCCCTCAGGAAACAGAAGATCCGGAGTGGTCTCTGGCTAAATACCTTTCAAAGATTAACGATAAATCACTTATCACCACAAACGTTGATGTAAGAGAGGGTGACAAGCTTCTTGCACTCTCGACATGCAACACAGGGGATACCACAGATCCTACACGTTTTGTTGTTCTGGCAAGAATGGTCAGACCGGGAGAAGATGTCATGGAAGGCACGACCGGAAGCGTCAGACGATACTAAGGTGTGTATTGAATTTATTTCCCCTATGGATTAAGTGAAATCCAAATAACCTTTTTTTACATGAAAAAAGGGAAAAAATCGAATGGAGTCTTTTATGAACGAACTATTACCACTAAAGCGAATATTTATCGGGCTTGTGGCAAATATAACAGCAGGTTTTGCTGTTACAGCTGCCGGAACGGTAGATAAGACAGTGCTGAAGTTTCCTGACAGACACACTTATGTTATCAGAAGTGAAGCTGCCGTGGATGAAGGTAACAGCACTGAAGCCTCAGTTGTAGCGCTCAATCATGAAGAAACTAATAACAGCATTAATATCGCAAAACTACTTGACTTAACAGTTTCATCGAGTGCATTCAAAGCAGTTAAGGAAAACAATGCAGCAGATGCTGCAGATGAGGAAGTAACAACAGCGCCTCAGGAAACCGGAGCTGCAGAGGAGACACAGGAAGAGTACGAGGTAGAAGAATGGTGGAAGGCTGAACTTTCCGACTATACAGAGCCTCTTGAACAGCAGGAGCTTGTAGCTCAGGAGACAGAACCTCCCGCAGCTGAAGAGCCTCCGGTGGAGACTGAAGCAGAGAATGCTCAGCCTCAGGAGCCTGCTGCTCCGTCAGAACCGGTAGTTATTCCTTCAACACCTGCACCATCATCACCGCAGGTTCCGGAAGGTGCTGCTCCGGTAGTATTGCCGGAAACTCTTTCAGCATATACAGTTTATTTTACAAGCTACGGATACGGTCATGGCGTAGGAATGAGCCAGAACGGCGCAAACTACTACGCAAAGTACGGCGGATATGATTATCTCCAGATACTTTCGCACTACTATCCGGGAACAACCGTTATGTATACACCTGACGCAGAAACAGAAACGATCTCAGTCAGAGGCTATACAGGAAGCGTGGTTGATATCATCTCTATGGTCTGCAATGCGGAGATAGGTTCATCGTTTGAGGTTGAAGCAATAAAGGCTCAGGCGGTTGCAGCATATACATATGTCAAGCATGCAGGCGGTTCGACAAACGGCATGGCTATAAAGCCGGGTCCGGATCAGAAGATCATAGACGCAGTAAAGTCAGTTCTTGGTCAGGCTGTCTATTATAACGGCTCTTATGCGCTTACTATGTTCTGCGCATCAAGCGGCGGCAATACTGCATCAAACAAGGATATTATCATTGATGATATTCCGTATCTTACATCTGTGGTTTCAGAATACGACGCACAGTATGACCCTCACTATGCCAATACATGTTCGATGAGCGTAGATACTCTCCGCTACAGAATACAGAATGCATACGGACTGTATCTTTCTTCCGATTACAGTTCATGGATTCAGCCTGTAATAGGTGACGGTGGATATGTAAGCAAGGTAACTATAGACGGACAGAAAACCGTTAACGGTTATGATTTTGCAAGAGCAATAGGACTCAGAACACCTAAGTTCTCGTTCTATTGTAACTGATAGACTTTAAAAACTTTTCCGAAGTGTAAAAGCTTTGGAAAAGTTTTTTTTAAAAAAATTATCCGGAGTCTCCGGCTTACGGATAACAAATATTTTTTTGTTCACTATATTATATCGCAAAAGGAGGCGTGTTTTTATGAGTATGTATGAAATTATCAGAAAAACAAAGCATCTCAGACCTCTTACGAGTGAAGAGATAAAAAAGCTTATCGACGGATATGTATCCGGCAGTATCCCTGATTATCAGGTGGCAGCATGGCTTATGGCAGTAAACCTCAACTCTCTTACGGATGAAGAGACGCTTTGTCTTACCATGGCTATGAAGGACTCCGGTGATGTGGTGGATCTCTCCGGAATAAACAACGTTACTGTTGACAAGCACAGTACAGGAGGGGTAGGAGATAAGACAAGCCTTATTATAGGTCCTGTCGTTGCCGCATGCGGCGTAAGTGTACCGAAGATGTCAGGCAAGGGTCTGGGACATACCGGCGGAACAATAGATAAGCTTGAAAGCATTCCGGGCTGCAGAACCGATGCGTCGTTTTCTGATTTTATAGATTATGTGCGCAATACCGGTTTTTCTATAGTTTCACAGAGCGGAAACCTTGTTCCGGCAGACAAAAAGCTGTATGCGCTCAGAGATGCAACAGCGACAGTTGACAGTATCCCTCTGATTGCCTCAAGTATTATGAGCAAAAAGCTTGCCATGGGTGCAGACTGTATTCTTCTTGATGTCAAGACAGGAAGCGGAGCTTTTATGAAAACCACAGAGGATGCACAGGCGCTGGCACGCCTCATGGTTGCTACGGGAAAAAATGCGGGAAAAAAATGTATGGCGGTCATAACTGATATGGATATTCCTCTCGGAAAAGCTGTCGGAAACTCGCTTGAGGTAATAGAGGTTACAGAGATACTCAAGAATAACGTCAGAGGAAGGCTTTATGAGCTTTGTATAGAGCTTTCTGCAGATATGCTTATGATGGCAGGAAAAGGAACAAAGGAAGAATGCATAAGGCTTTCTGAGGATGCGATATCATCAGGCAGGGCGCTTGACGTATTCAGACGTTCCATAGCACAGCAGGGAGGAGATATAAGGTTTACAGAGGACTACAGCGTACTTGGTGAAGCGAAGAAAAAACACGTTGTGTATAGCCTTAGAGACGGATATATAAGCGGTATGGACAGTGAGGAGATAGGGCTTGCTTCGCTGGCTCTCGGTGCAGGCAGAAAGACAAAGGAGGCTCCTGTTGATTATACTGCCGGTATCATGCTTGAAAAAGAATACGGGGATTATGTGAAAAAGGGTGAAAAGCTCATGACTCTCTTCACATCTTCCGAATGCAGTATGGAACAGACAGAAGAAAAGGTCTTAAGTGCACTGAAAATTTCAGATACTGCTCCGCCTGAGCGTAGTATCGTTATAAAGGTCATCGAATAAGAGCGTTCATCCGACATATAGTGACATTTTACAAATATTTTAGTGAATACAAAAATATTTTTCGTTTACTATCATAAATTATTGCTTCTTAAATATTGACAAGAGATGAAAAAAAAGATAAAATTATATTATGACTAAGAAATATTAACTTACATATGTTTGTAAAAAAATAATTTAATAAGCAGGAGGAATGTATAATGGGATTTTTAGAAAAAGTAGGCGGATTTGCTGAGAAGGCAGGAGAAAAGATGTCAAAGGCAGCTTCGGGTGTTGCTGATAAGTCCAAGCTTCTCGCAGAAAAGACAAAGCTCAAGAGTCAGATAAACGGTGAAAACTCTAACATAAACAAGGCGTACACTGAGCTCGGTAAAAAATATTTCGAGATAGCAGGTCATCAGCCGGGCGAGGAATATGCAGAGATCATCACAAAGATCAACGATTCAATGAATCATATCTCAGAGCTTCAGAGACAGCTTGCAGCCCTTGAGGTTGAGAACACATGTCCTAAGTGTGGCGCTCCTACAAAGAAGGATCAGCAGTTCTGCCAGTCATGTGGAGCAAAGCAGGAAAGCTTTGTAGAAGTAGCTCCCGAATCAGTAGAGGTAGTACTTGAAGTGGAAAAGGCTGCTGAAGATCAGGCTGAGTAAATACTTTCGCATATAATCATAAACAAAAAATACCGGATGTATCATTATTGATGTCCGGTATTTTTTTTGTGCCTTTTCCCGCTATGCGTGCATAGTATATATGGGGAGCGAAAAATATGATATATGGAGGTAAAAAAGTTGGATTACAGTTATTTTGATATAATGAAGATGCGCAGAGCGCACAATGTTCCGTCTGAACATCCACGTACAGCTGTACAGGGCGTTTTCCCGGCGGAAACTCCGCTTGCTATGGCGTATGTTCCTTATCAGGTTTTCGATAAAGTTTACGAGGCGGATGATGCGCTCTGCAGGGGGACGCTGTTTCCTGAGCTTGATTTTCCGTTTGAGTGTGAGGGGGATAAAGAATGAATGAAAAAACAGCGCTTATGAAGATGATAAAGAAGTATGACTTTGCTCTTTATGAACTCAATCTTTATCTTGATACACATCCTAAGTGCATGAACGCACTCGCCTGCTTTAAAAAGTATCAGGATCTTCGCGGCAAGGCTGTTGAAGAATATACGCAAAAATACGGTCCGATAACAGCGGATCAGACCGATACCTCACAGGGCTGGGGTTGGGTAAATGAGCCGTGGCCATGGCAGAGGGAGAGTGATGTGTAAATGTGGAAATACGAAAAGAAGCTTCAGTATCCTGTAAATATAAAAAGACCTAATGCAAGACTTGCACAGGTGATAGTAAGTCAGCTTGGAGGTCCTGACGGTGAGCTTGCGGCAGCGCTCAGATATCTTAATCAGAGATACACAAGTCCATATTCTTCAGTAACGGGAATACTGACGGATATAGGCACTGAAGAACTTGCTCACGTTGAGATTATCTCAACGATAATTTATCAGCTTACAAAGGATCTGAGCATAGATGAGATAAAAAAGAGCGGTTTTGATAAGTATTTTGTGGACCATACTCTTGGAGTATATCCTGTATCAGCAGCAGGAGTGCCGTTTACTGCGGCATATTTCCAGTCAAAAGGCGATCCGATAACTGATCTTACCGAAAACATGGCAGCAGAACAGAAGGCAAGAACGACTTATGACAATATACTGCGTCTTGCAGATGATCCGGATGTAAAGGATGCCATAAGATTTTTAAGACAGCGTGAGATAGTGCATTTTCAGAGATTCGGAGAAGGTCTGAGAATAGTACAGGATAATCTTGATGCGAAGAACTTCTATGCATTCAATCCGGCGTTTGACAAAAAATGCAGAAAAAATATAAACAGAAGACACTAAAGCGATAAATGCTGCCGGTTTTGTGATACAGGATCACAGAGCCGGCAGTATAGTTTTTTCTGTGTGTAAAAATGTCCTGATAAACTCGGAAAACGTGTAAAATCATATTGAAAAAATCTTCAAAAGTGGCGTGATTCTGATAGTTGTCTGAAATTCATGCTAAAAACCTTAAAAACTTGACAAAGCTGAAATGAAATTATATAATTATAATATACATCAAATTTATTTTGATACTCACTATAGTTATAGCAGCTTCAGGAAAATGTGCAATTCATAACCGGCGGTATAGTCCGCTAACCTCTTATGAGGCCGATCCGGTGAAACTCCGGAACCGACGGTAAAGTCCGGATGGGAGAAGCGGGGTACAGGTGTACCCTTGTGAAGAGATTTTTAAGTATCCTGAAGTGCGCTTTCAGGGTACTTTTTTTATTTTCGAGGGGCTTTTAGGTATGAAAAATCATGAAAAATATATGAGTATGGCAATAGAGCTTGCAAGGGGCGGAACAGGTTTTGTGAATCCAAATCCTCTTGTAGGTGCGGTCATAGTAAAAAACGACCGTGTTATAGGCTGCGGTTATCACAGACGATACGGTGAGCTTCATGCTGAGAGAAACGCCTTTTCATCATGTACAGAGAGTGCGGAAGGTGCAGATATGTATGTTACGCTTGAACCATGCTGTCACTATGGAAAAACTCCTCCGTGTACCGAAGCGATCATTGAAAACAAGATACGCAGAGTATTTATCGGCTCGTCTGATCCTAATCCCGAGGTTGCGGGTAAGGGTGTGAAGATTCTGCAGGAGCATGGCATAGAAGTAACAGAAGGTGTTATGAAAGACGAGTGTGACAGCTTGAACGATATATTTTTCCACTATATATCATGCAGAACACCCTATGTCATATTAAAGTATGCCATGACCGCTGACGGAAAGATTGCCACATATGCAGGGAAGTCAAAATGGATAACCTCAGAGGCGTCACGTCTGGAGGTTCAGCGTACCAGAAAGCGGACAGCGGCGATAATGGCAGGCATAGGAACAGTGCTTGCGGATGACCCTATGCTTACCTGCAGGCTTGATGATCCGGGAGTTCATACAAGAATAATATGTGACAGCTCACTTCGTATCCCGACTGACTGCAATATACTTAAAACAGCGGCGGATATACCTACAGTTATTGCGACGGTAAGCGATGACACAGAAAAGATAAAACACATAGAAAAATCAGGTGCAAAGGTGATAAAAACATCTGCTTCAGAGGATGGCAGGGTAGATCTTAAAGAGCTTATGAGATACCTTGCGGCAGAACTGCATATAGACAGTATTCTGCTTGAGGGTGGTTCGGAGCTTGCGTACAGTGCATTAAAAAGCGGTATAGTAAACAAGCTTCAGGTGTATGTTGCTCCGAAGATATTTGGCGGTGCGGGGGCAAAAACTCCTGTAGGGGGAGCCGGAGCGGCTCTTCCGGATGAGGCGTTTATGCTGGCAAAGCCAAAAATAAAAACAATAGGTGATGATATTCTTATAGAATATGAGATAGAAGGAGCGGATAGTTTTTGTTCACAGGAATAGTAGAAGAAAAAGGCATAGTACTGTCAGTAAAAAAAGGTGCAGTTTCCTCAAAAATAACCTTTTCGGCTTCGTTAGTGCTCAGCGATGCACGTGAAGGCGACAGTATAGCTGTAAACGGAGTATGTCTGACAGCGACCTGTATAACAAAAGAAACGTTTACAGCGGACGTTATGGCGGAAACCATGCGCAGAAGCTCGCTTGGAAATCTCAAAACCGGTGACAGGGTCAATATGGAACGTGCCATGCTCTGCGGCGGACGGTTCGGCGGACATATTGTTTCAGGACATATAGACGGAACAGGCGTTGTCACAGCTATGAAAAGAGAAGAAAATGCAGTATGGGTGACTGTTTCGGCAAGTCAGGATATTCTTCGCTATATAATAGAAAAAGGCTCTGTTGCTATTGATGGAATAAGTCTTACTGTGGCATCTGTTACAGATAAGGATTTTAAGGTTTCTGTTATCCCGCATACCGCCTCTGAAACAACTCTGCTTTCAAAAAAGAATGGAGAGCTTGTCAACATAGAGTGCGATATGGTTGGAAAGTATATTGAAAAGCTACTGGGGTTAAGCGATACAAAGCCTGGTTTGCAATCAGGCGGCAGCAGTGGCATAACAAAGGAAATGCTGCTTTCAAACGGTTTCGGAGTGTAGTTGCAAACTGTGCTCTGAGGTTTTGAGTGGGTTTTGAAACCTATGGTAAACAAAAATATTTTTTGCCTATTGCAGTTGCCAAGGTAAGAAGCGGCGGTTGATTCAGGTTGGTTTATAGTTTGTTTTTTTGAAAGGAATGGTTTAAAACATGTTCAGTTACAATACAATAGATGAAGCTCTTGATGAGCTGAGGGCAGGAAGGATAATACTTGTTACCGATGATGATGATCGTGAAAACGAGGGGGATTTTATCTGTGCGGCTCAGTTTGCGACTCAGGAAAACGTAAACTTCATGGCTACATACGGAAAGGGGCTTATCTGTATGCCTATGAGTGCTGAGTATACTGCAAAGCTTGGTCTTTCTCAGATGGTAAAGAACAATACTGATAATCACTGCACAGCCTTTACCGTGTCTATAGACCATAAGGATACTACAACCGGTATATCAGCTGCCGAAAGATCCATAACAGCTATGAAGTGTGTTGAGGATGGCGTGAAACCGCAGGATTTCAGACGTCCGGGACATATGTTTCCTCTTGAAGCGAAGCCCGGAGGTGTTCTTGAAAGAAACGGACATACAGAGGCTACGGTTGATCTTATGAGACTTGCGGGACTCAGAGAAGTGGGACTTTGCTGTGAGATAATGGCAGATGACGGAACCATGATGAGACAGGATGGGCTTAAGGAGCTTGCGGTAAAGCACGGAATAAAATTTATCACTATAGCTGATCTGCAGGCATACAGAAAACGCTGTGATATTTTTATGGAGCATATAACAAACGCAAAGCTTCCGACTCGTTTTGGTGACTTTGAGATACACGGTTTTCAGAACAGCATAACAGGTGAACACCATGTAGCTCTTACGATGGGTGAGATATCTGACGGAGAACCGGTGCTTTGCAGAGTTCATTCAGAGTGTCTGACAGGTGATGTGTTCGGCTCCTGCCGCTGCGACTGCGGACAGCAGCTTGATGCGGCTATGAAGATGGTAGCCAAAGAGGGACGCGGAGTTATTCTGTATCTTCGTCAGGAGGGCAGAGGAATAGGGCTTATAAACAAAATAAAAGCCTATGTTCTTCAGGAACAGGGGCTCGATACCGTGGATGCAAATATAGAGCTCGGCTTTCCGGCTGATATGCGTGACTACAGCTGCGGTGCGCAGATGCTCAGATACTTTGGTGCAGTAAAGCTTCGTCTTATGACCAACAACCCGCTGAAGATAGCTGATCTTTCAGACTATGGCATAGAGATAACAGAGCGTGTGCCGCTTCAGATGGAAACTACGGCACAGGATGAGTTCTATATGAAGACAAAAAAATGCCGTATGGGACATATGCTCACGTTCGGAGACTGATTTTTAGTACTCTGATTTAAACTTCATACCCTTGTGGCCTGGTGAAGTGACTGAGGGTATGGATATCTGATTTGCTGTTAGCCGGTATGCACTTATCTTTCTCAGTCAGGGGATGTGCAAGGCGATAAAAAATTATAAATTTATTACACTGAATAAAAACGGAGGAGTTTACAGTATGAATATCATTGAAGGAAATTTTACAGAAAAGGATTCAAGAATAGCGATAGTTGCATCAAGGTTTAACGAGTTTATAACCTCGAAGCTTATAGGCGGCGCTGAGGACGCGCTTTTAAGGCATGATATAAGCCCTGACAATATAGATCTTGCCTGGGTTCCCGGTGCTTATGAGATACCTCTTGCTGCAAAGAAGCTTGCGGAAAGCGGAAAGTATGACGCAGTTATATGTGTTGGTGCAGTTATAAGAGGTTCTACTACTCATTATGATTATGTGTGTGCTGAGGTTTCAAAGGGTATAGCTCAGGTGTCTCTCAGCAGCGGAGTCCCCGTTCTTTTCGGTGTTCTTACTACTGAAAACATAGAGCAGGCTATAGAGCGTGCAGGTACCAAGGCAGGCAACAAGGGTTATGACTGTGCTATGTCAGCGCTCGAAATGATAAGCCTTATGAAAAAAATATGATAAGGATAGAGTAGTTGCAGAATATTTTTTCGTTTAACTATTGTCTGATATGCGCCGCGTTAACATAACCAGCGGATGTGCAGGGTAATAATATCAATAGTACAGGAGACAGATGTCGCATGAGGCGGTGTCTGTCTTCTGCGTTTTTGGGAAAGACAGAAGGGTGGCTGACAGATATCAGAGCCATGCTGTCGGTATACGTAAAAACGTTTTCATAAGAGTGTTTCTGATGAGGCTTTGTTATATTTTTTACATCATTGAGGTTAGTACACCAAACGGCGATATAAACAAATTAACTCCTATAAATATAGGTGATTTGTGAGTTTTATCTTAAAATGCTCTAAAATAATCAGGTAAATATTCCAGAAAAACACTTATAAAGGATTAATATGTAATAAAACCGCGTTACTTTTTGTCTGTTTGGCATCTTAAGTATTCGTATTGGTGCATTTTTATAATTATGTACTATGTATTTATATAAAATACACAATTGCAATTTATGGTGTGTGATGATATAATAATATTATTAGAGTAGTGTGTCTATTTATGCTCTTAGTTGTGAAACTATATAATAATTCGGAGGTGGTCAAATGAGTAAGATTTCTATTGCCAAGGGACTCGATACGTCAAAGTCAGGCAGTAAAAATAATACTTCAGAGGAAAACAAGTCAATCTACAAGTTCAAAACCAAAGAACTGTCATTCAACTGCCGTCAGTTGAGTGCGATGCTTTCATCAGGACTTACACTTGTTAAAGCACTTGATATCCTGAGCAAAGAGCAGGAAAGCGATAAGGCCCGGGCTATATGGGTCGATATCTATGAACAGGTTCAGAAGGGTGAATCCTTCTCAAACGCACTTGAGATGCAGGGCGATGCTTTCCCTAACTTTATGAAGAGCATGGTAAATGCCGGTGAGAGCAGCGGTCAGATGGACGTTATCATGAAGCGACTTGAAGCTCATTATGATAAGGAAAACAAGATGAACAACACTATCAAAGGTGCTCTGATATATCCTATTGTTCTTCTCGTACTTTGCGTAGCAGTTGTTATACTTATCTTTACAGTTATCATACCTGTTCTTGAACCGCTTTTCGGCGACGCCAAGAACCTCAACATCATCGCACAGTTCCTTCTTGCAGGAAACAAGATATTCCTCAAGTACTGGTATCTCATCATTATGGTAGTTGTTGCAGTAGTGTTCGGTGTCATATATGCGCTGAAGGTGCCTTCCATACGCTACAAGGTCGATATGTACAAGATAACGGCTCCGAAGATAGGTCCTCTTATGGTAAAGATCTATACAGCACGTTTTGCAAGAACACTTTCCTCGCTTTACTCAAGCGGTATTCCGATGGTAGAGTGCCTTCAGAGATCCTCTGATATTCTTGGCAACTCATACATATCAGATAAGTTCAAGCAGGTAGTTGACGAGGTTAAGCAGGGCGAACCGCTCTCTGCAGCTATCACAAGAACAGAGATATTCGAATCAATGTTCTGTTCTATTATATTCGTAGGTGAAGAGGCCGGTGCTCTTGACGATATCCTCGAAAAGTCAGCCGACTACTATGATGAAGAAGCAGACTCTGCAGTTCAGCGTCTCGTATCGATTCTTGAACCGGTAATGATCATATTCCTCGGTGTTGTTGTAGGTCTTCTCCTTGCCGGTGTATATCCTGCGATTTACGAGTCACTCAACGGACTTGAAACCTTATAATCATAAAAAAACAGCTTTTGCATTACTTATTAAAACAAAACTTTATTTACACAGAGAGGTGGAAATTTAATGCTATCGTTTGATATAACAGATAGAAACATACGTATTATTAAGGGTGTCGAAAACAAGAACAAGATAAGCATCAGTTCTGCTGCAACACTCAACATTGATGAAGACATCATAGTAAACGGTCACGTTAAGGATGTTCCGAGACTTGCTACTATAATGAACCAGAAGATAAAGCAGAACAGAATGATGGATAAGGAAGCTATCGTCAGCATTTCCTCCAACATGACCATCTTCAAGGAGCTCAGCGTAAGAAAGGCTCAGAGGGAGCAGGAGTTCATAAAGATGGTAAAGGCTGAGATGCAGGCGAAGGTTGGTATCGATGATTCTTATGCTATCTCATATTCTATAGTTACAGGTACTTCAGCTGACGCTGAAACATCCGATGATATGGTAACAGTACTTGCTACAGCATGTCCTTCAGAGGTTATCGACTCATACAAGAGAGTATTCTCAATGCTTGGTATTGCGCTCAAGTCGGTTATTATAGGCTGTAACTGTATCACAAAGGTTCTTCTTTCCGATGACAAGAACAGAGCTAAGATGCCGCTTCTTGCTGTTCAGATAGACGGAAGCTTCATAAGCTTGAATATCTACGAAAACAACCAGCTTTCGTTCTCGCGTTTTGCTTCTATCGATGCGGCTGACTACGATAACTCCGCAGACTATGTTTACGAAGCAGTAAATGAAAACATATTCCGTATGCTTCAGTTCCACAGAAGCAGAAACGCAGGAGATCCTATCAGAAACGTAGTGCTCTACGGTGATACCAAGGAATATATGCGTATATCCAAGGATCTTGAGCAGATGGATATAAACACAACAGTTATCTCGGTTCCTAAGAACGTTAAGGGATATCAGAACCTTGAGTTTGCCCTCTATGCAAACGCTATCGGTGCTATGTTCCCTCGAAACAAGGTAACAGAAAAGATAAATCTTCTCGAGTTCGGCGGTGCAGCAAGTGCAATAACTGATAAGGTTAAGTCTGACAGCTCCTTTACTGTGATCTTTGCAGGTGCATTTTTGGCTACGCTTATTATCATGGGAAGTATCACGGGTGCTCTTTTAATTAAGGATTCGGGGCTAAAAAAAGATATCAATGAAATGAAAACCTATCTTGAGTCGGATCAGACTGCAGCAGATCTTGCTAAGCGTGAAGCGCGTCTTGAGCTTCAGACTCAGGTCAAGGATTATCAGCATAGAGCAACACTTGCGGCTGACGCACTCAGTACCAGACCGTACATATGGAGTGAAGTATATACCACAGTAGAAAAGGTTGCAGCTGACACAGTTTCTCAGGCTAAGATACAGGGCCTTTCGTTTAACCCTAAGGATAACGGCAAGGATAAGTTTACAATCGATTCGTTTGATTATGCTGACGGTTTAGTAACGCTTGGGTTTACGTCTCTTATTGACAAGACTGAGCCTGCTCCGACATTTGCTTCGCTCTTTATGGAAAACCTTGAGAAAACAGGTTACTTTGAAAACATCGAATATGTCGGATACAGTATTACAACTATATCCGATACAGCAGCCGGCGCGACACCGGCTCAGCAGTCATCTGACGAAGGCGAAAAGGCTGTATCAGTACAGCTTAAAATGGATGTCAAGAGTCCTGTAGCAGGATATAAGGACTTAGCTTCATACGAAGCTACAGAAACGGAGGTTAACCAGTAATGAAGTTAAGTTACAGAGAAAAGATAGGACTTCTTGTCTTAATTGTTGCAGTGATTATCGTAGTTTTCATAGCGTGGCCTATCAAGGTTGTAAGAAAAAACATCGATATTCATACTAAGGAGCTTGAGATAATAGAGAAGCAGTATGACGATACTAAGCGTCTTATTGAACAGATCCCGATCATTGAAAACAATATTATGGAGGTCTATGACGCTTCCAAGGGACTTTCTGAGAAGTTTACTGTACACAGGGATAACCTTGATATTGATAAGTACTTCGAAACACTCCTTAATAAGGAGCCATACAAGAAGTCACCTAAAAATGCACTCGAGATAACAGGAGGCCTTAGCATAGGCGATGCTTCAACAGGCGGCGTTCCTTTCTATCGCTATACTCCTAACGTAATAACATATCCGATACTTGAGCTTGCTGATACAAACGGAAATCTTATGGAGACATCCGATAAGGCACTTTATGACAAGGTTGTGAACGCTCTTAATATGGAAACTCTTGTAGAGCAGACGGTTGAGGTGCGTACAGTAAGCGTTCCTATGAAGTTTACAAAGGAAGCGCTTCTTGCTCTTGAAGACGAGCTTAAGAAAGACGAAACTGGTATCCGTATAACAAACGTCAGCATCGGTGACTATACTTTTTCATATGCTTCTGAAGTTCCTGAAGAAAAGGGCTACTCTGAAGGAGATGTAACGTTTGAGTTCTATACAATGCAGCAGATCCAGAAGCCGGAGTTCAACAACTAATTTATAGCAGGTTTTTTAGGGAGGTTGTTTACTGGCGATCTCCCTAAACGCGTAAAAACAAAACTATCAGGAAAGGTGGTAAAACTGATGAACGGGAACACTAAGGCTGTCAGTGCCGGAAAAATGCGTATGAAAGTGCGTGGTTCTGTTCTCTTTACAACTGTAGTAGTTATGGTGGTACTACTCATACTTGTTACAACCGCCATAGGACTTGCGGGTGCTGCAAGCAAAAAGTCATACTCGACTTGGTACGACAATCAGACCAACTTTACTGCACAGAACCTTGTAGATAACGTTATCGAAAGCTTTAAGGAGGGTGGCGCAAACCAGACCTTCGGACAGGAAATAGTAAAAAAGCTTGGAATAAAGGGGGGTCCGCCGATAAAAGTAGACGTAAGCGTTGATTCTGACGGAGACGGTAAGGCAGACGGAAGCTATATTCCGGGATTTGGTGATGTGCGTTCACTTACCTTTCAGTATGTTGCAGATAACAGAAACGAGTATACTATCTCAGGTCTTTCAGGCAAAAACGGCCAGAAGATCATAAAAGTGACCGCTGAGGTGTTTATGGGTGGTCAGACCTCTACCTACTCCACTTATGTTGTAGGTGATATAAAGAGCAAGAAAACTGACTCAAACGGCGGAGGATATATCGCCATGTCCGACTATAAGGGCGGCGCTGGCTCGAACGACGCGCCGGCAGTTATGGGTAGGTTCTATGCCGGCATTGAGTCAAAGATAGATAAGACCACTTCTGCAAACCAGGCAGCAAGTGGCGGCGATATTTTTATAAACGCAAACGAGTATCTTTTTAACGCAACTACAAAAGGAGATTCACTTATATTCGGAAGAAACGATCCTGATAACGGATACTACAGCGGTCTTCGTGTAGAGGGAGATCTTGTACTTCAAAACGGAATTAAGATACAGACTCAGTATCCGCCTGCTTATCTTACGGATCTGAGCGGAGAGAAGTTTTACAATATTCCTTATCTCTATGTTGAGGATGATATAATAATAAAAAGCGGAAACATCGAGATAAACGGTACGGCACCCGGCAGACCGGGTCCGCTCAACATCTACTGTGGTTCAATAAACTTCACAGGCGGAGGTGCTGCGAAGCTGTCAGGTACCAGCAACATTATGTGTATGGATGAAGGTAAAGACAATGTACTTAAGCTTGAAGGCGGTTCTGCACTTCTTAACTGGGCAACCGAGCTTGTGACCGGAGTAACAGATAAGGGTGATCTTGAAACAGGTAATATATACTGCAAGGGAAATCTTGCTCTTGCAGGAAACGGTGTTACAATAAACGGAGATCTGTGTGTGGTAGGAGATCTTAAAGTTGAAGCATCTGTAACAGTAAACGGCGATATATACGTCGGAGGTAAATGTACAGGTGCTGATAAGATCGGCGGCGGAAAGGTTCCGGTTGAGTTCGATCCTTCTGAGAAAAACGACTTTGATACAAACGACTTCTTAAAAAAATTAGCTGATCTTGATAAGGTTGAAGCTGCACCGGGTGTAAAAAAACATCCGAATGCACTTAAAACCCAAAGCGACTTCAGAACAGCTTTCACAATGGATAACGGTGCAGCGACTCCTGTATACTATATACAGACGCTTGACAATATCAAAAAGCAGTTCAAAAAAGCAGAAGGCGGAGTTGAGCAGTATATCGGTGTTGAGGAAACATCAGGATATAACGGAACTGAAAAGTGGGACGGTGTAACCACAACTATAACAAAGTCCTGTATCTGGGATGCTTCAAGCGGTCTTGCGGATAACGAGGATCCGAAAACAATCTATATCAACCCGGGCCATGATGACTTATGGATAAACATAGCATCTGATCTTAAGGGAATATATAACAAGACGATAATCGTTGATGACAGTCTGGGCGGAAGTGTTAAGTTCTTTATAGAGAAGGCTCCAGGAAACTCAGAGACATCACATCAGATTCTCGACCTGAAAATGACAAAAATAGTTACAAAAACATACTATGAGAGACTGGTAGAAAACACACAGCCTTTAGAGCCTCTCTCTACCTATCCGGACAGCAAGCTTGTTCCGCATATATATATGTATGCGTCCTCTGATACTTATGTTGATATAACTATGTCAGACGGTAACTATCTCTTTACAGGTGATATTATCGCACCATGTGCTACATTTACTTCAAAGTCTGAAAACGAGATCAAAAAGGACGTAACGTATACAGTATATCAGTATCTTGATATAGATGGTGACGGAAAGATACTTCCGGGTGAGATGGCAAACCCTATAACTAAAAAAGCTATGACTGATGTATGCTATATAGGCTCTCTTGAAGTTGGCGCCATAGACGTTACTAACCTGTTCGGATACTTCTATGTTGATGATCCGCCGTTCAACGGTGATCCTCCGGCTATGGGAGGAGAATACAGCTGGACAACGCTTGACGGATATTCGACATACTGATGAGGAGAGTGATGGTAAATGAAGACAGAAAAGAAGAAAAAGCTTAAGGGTATGACTCTTATGGAGGTAATAGTTGCTGTTGCGATAATGGTACTGCTTTCAACCATGCTCGTCATTGGTGCTGTAAGTGCTGTAAGCAACATGCGTATAGCTCAGAGCGTATCGAAAAAAAATGCCGTTCAGGCACCATATGCAGCTACTCAGGTTGACGGAAACATGACATCGACTATGACGATAAAGCTTGACGGAACAAAAGCTTCACTCGAGGTGGACAGCTATGAGGTCAGGATCGAAGAGTCTGCTAAGGACCGGGTAGGAAACTACAGATATTTTGTACCGCATAAGTAACGGGAGGAGAATAAACAATGCTAAAAAAAGAAAAGCTTAAGGGTTTTACTCTCGTTGAGATGATAGTTGTAGTGGCTTTGTTCGGGCTTATCATGGTAGTTGTTTTAGGACTGTTAGGGCCTATCAACAAAACTTATTCGAGAGCGTTTGATGAAGCAGATAAGCAGTCTATAAGTGAAGACCTTCGAAGATTTGTTGAGGATAATCTCAGATATGCAGATCGTATGAACGTATACACAAACATGGCTCTTGTCGACGATCCGACTGCAACACTTGAAAACTCTGTTGAGTATCAGGTAAACGAGTTCAGAAAAAAATATTATTTTGATCCTACAACACAGGAAGTAACTGATGGCGGAGTTAAGAAAAACGTTACCAAGGAACGTATATATCCCTATGCAAAGTTCAAGGGAAAAGACGAAGTCTATGTACTCTGTGTAGATAATCCGGCTGCGTCTGTTTTTTCCGGTTCGGCTATCGTACCTGTTTCATCGGATCTTGGTACAGTGACGCTCAGAAAGTTTGTCGGGGGGACCGAAGAAGCTCCAAGTCGCAGATGGGGAATAAAAGCAGATTATTATGATGACTATGTGTTTAACATTACTCTCCAGACGCTTTCTGAAGCATCTGTTACGGATGAACACGGAACTACGGTGACCAAGAACATGTTTGTTGATCTCGATGAGGCTTCTGTGGATGCAGGCAGGATATCACCATCCAACTTTGCCATGGGCATGAAGATGTTCAAAAAAGAAGCTATCAAGACAGATCTTGCAAATGCAACAGTCAGTGATGCATATCTTAACAGAACTATTTCGTTCAAGCTTAAGAACCTTCTTAACAATACAGGTGCTATAAGTGTTGAAACTATAGAGTTTACTGAAGACAAACACTTTCCGAACGAGGATGTAAGAAGGTTTGAGTGGTATGATAACACAAAAACAAACTCAACAAAGCTTTCGAAAGCAGGCGCTGCTGCAGAAGACTTTTATATTATATTTACCAAGTCACCTGTTATCGAAAGAGAGATTAAAAAATAATCAGTAAGTAAAACAGGCAGTCTCCGCACTGCAAAGACTGCCTGTAATATTTTTTAAGATTAGTTATGAGTTACACAATAAAAGCACTGTAAACTTCGGGGTATTCAAAAAGCCCTAAGTACCAGTCGATTATGTGTTCACCGAACAGTGAACCTATAACAAGTCCGAAAGCAAGGAACGGACCAAAAGCAAACTTTGAATCCTTGCCCTTTGCTTTGTTTATAATTCCGATGACTGCTGCCGCAAAGATTCCTATAAGTGCTGAAGCGCATATGCACTTAGTACCTACAAGAAGTCCTGCACACAGCATGAGCAGTGTATCTCCGAGTTCTATTCCGCGGTATCTTTCTCCTGTTTTCTTTTTTATGATAACAGCGGAAACTTCACCGATGATAAAAAACGGAACGCTTATAGAGAGACCGCCGATTATTCGTTCGGAAATACTTACAGTGTCTGAAAACAAAGCAGATGCAGCAGCGAGAACAACGATAAGCAGAAGATGACTCGGATATATCTCCATTGTATCGTAGTCAATGAAGCCTATAACTATAAGTACAGAAAAGAAAAGTGCAGTGATGACTGCATGTACAGGGTAGTTCAGAACATCAACAAAGGTAAGTACAAGAAGGTAAGCTATCCAGTTGATACTCTCAACGAGAGGATATCGTCCGGATATCTTTTCACCGCAGCTGCGGCATTTTCCTCTGAGAAGAAGCCAGCTGAAAACGGGGATAAGATCATAAGCCTTTATTTTTGTTCCGCAGGTCGTGCAGTGTGAGTTTCTTTTGATAAGAGACTCGTTTCGCGGCAGACGGTATATGCAGACATTGAGAAAGCTGCCTATACACAAGCCGAAAAATGAAATGATGATATAAGCGATAAGATAAGCTCTTATATCAAGAAATCGAAAGTAGATCATGTTTTTGATCCTCCTTGTTTATTTTTTATATCATCATTCTAACATAAAAGCCAATAATATTCAAGAAAAAATAATTTTTATTAAGGAGTTGGAGTCCGGTTATGAGAAACATACCAATAGGTCAATATCTTGTTGAACAGAACATGATTTCTAACGAGCAGCTTGAGAGAGTTCTTTTTGCTCAGCGTGAAGCTCAGGGTCAGAAGCGTTTTGGTGAAGTGATAGTTGAGATGGGCTATATGTCCGAGATCAAGTTTGCACAGGCGCTTGCAGGAAAGCTCAAGGTTCCGTATGTGGATCTTCAGACATTCAAGATCGACGATGAAGCTGTAAGCAAGATCCCTGAATCACTCGCAAAGAAGCATACCGTTATCGCTATCGATATCGTGGGCAAGAGACTTACAGTTGCTACTGATGATCCTATCAACTTCAATATTCTCGAAGATGTAAAGGTCATTACAGGTATGGATACCATTCCTGTACTCGCAACACGTTCGGCTATCAACAAGGCTATTGGTGACAAGTACACAATGGCTAACATCGACAGCGTAAACGAAAGCCTCAGTCAGTTCGGCTCAGAAGCGCTCAATGATGAAGAGTCAAAGGAAAGAGTAGAGAGCGCTCCTATCGTTAAGCTCGCTACAACCATAGTAGAAAACTCGTTCAGAGCAGAAGCGACAGATATTCATATCGAACCGTTCAAGACCTTTACAAGAATCCGTATCCGTGTAAACGGCGACCTTATAGAGCTTATGAGCGTTTCGAACTCAGTACACAACGCGCTCTCAACACGTATCAAGCTTATAAGCGGTATGAACATCGCAGAAAAGCGTATTCCTCAGGACGGACGTTTCTCACAGGTGGTTGACGGTACGGAGCTTGATGTCCGTGTATCCTCACTTCCTACAGTAAACGGCGAAAAGATAGTTATCCGAATTCTTTCTACAGGTCAGATAGCTCTCCGTAAGATTACAGACCTCGGTATGAGTGAATACAACTACAGAATGTTCGAAAGCATGCTCAAGTGTCCTCACGGCGTTATGCTCGTTACAGGACCTACCGGTAGCGGTAAGACAACAACTCTTTACGCTGCTCTCGGTGAAATAGCAAAGCCTCACGTAAACGTTGTTACTGTAGAAGACCCGGTCGAAAAGAACATCGAAGGCATCAACCAGTGTCAGGTAAACTCCAAGGCAGGAATGACCTTCTCGGCAGCACTGAGATCTATTCTCCGTCAGGACCCTGATATCGTAATGATCGGTGAGATGCGTGACTCCGAAACAGCAGATATCGCTATCAGAGCCGCTATCACAGGTCACCTTGTGCTCTCGACACTTCATACAAACGACGCAGCTTCTACTATCGTTCGTCTTATCGATATGGGTGTTGCTCCGTACATGGTTGCTACTTCACTTATCGGTGTTGTTGCGCAGCGTCTCGTTAAGGTTATATGCCCTAAGTGCCGCAGACCAAGAATGTCAAACGAAGAAGAAAACAAGCTTATGCATATCTCAGAGTCTGTACAGATATTTGACGCGGTAGGTTGTCCTGAGTGTAACAACACAGGCTACAAGGGAAGAACTGCTATCCACGAGATCATTCACTGTACATCAGGTATATCAACACTTATCGCAGAGAGTGCCGGCAAGGAACAGCTTGAAGAGGCTGCAAAAAGAAACGGAACAAGACTTCTCCGTGATAACGTATCCGAGCTTGTTCAGGCCGGTAGAACAACTATCGACGAGCTTGTTCGTGTTACATATTCTGTATAAAACATCATAGCTTAAAAAAGAGGTATGAGTATACTATAAAAACGGAGGTTTGTTTTTAATGTTAATAGATATTGATAAGATACTCGACGAAGCCAGAGTGCTCGGTTGTTCCGACCTTCACTTTACATATGGTATGGCACCTGTAGTAAGACTCAACGGTGCTCTCAGAAAGCTCAGCTCATATGAGCTTATGGATGAAGAATCCATCTCTGACGTTGCAGAGAAGATATGCCCTGATGAACTCAAGGGAAGACTTCATCAGCATCTTGACTGTGACTTCTCATATGTTACAAAGAGAGGCTACCGTCACAGAGTCAACGTTTTCCGTCAGAGAAACCACACAGCTATAGCTCTTCGTCTTCTCAGAAACGATATTCCTACACTTGAGGACCTTGGTCTTCCGCCGATACTCGCAGACTTTGCCATGAGACCGAGAGGACTTGTTCTTGTAACAGGACCTACAGGTTCAGGTAAGTCAACATCCCTCGCAGCTATGCTTGACTATGCCAACCTCAACAAAAGCGCACATATAATCACTATAGAAGATCCTATCGAGTATGTTCATGAACACAAGCGCTGCATGGTAAACCAGCGTGAGATAGGCCCTGACGTTCCGGACTTTGCAGGTGCCCTCAGATCTGCTCTCCGTGAGGACCCGGACATAATCCTCGTTGGAGAAATGCGTGACCTTGAAACAGTTACTGCAGCCGTAACAGCAGCGGAAACAGGACATCTTGTGCTCTCGACCCTTCATACAACAAGTGCTGCTGATACTATCAACCGTATCATCGACGTTTATCCGGAATACCAGCAGAGTCAGATCAGAACACAGCTTGCAAACGTTCTTGTAGGTATCATGGCACAGACTCTTATTCCTAAGGCTGACGGCAAGGGTCGTATAGCAGCCATGGAGATACTCAACGTAACAGATGCCTGCTCTGCTATGATAAGAGACAACAAGGTTCATCTTATTCAGTCTGCTATCCAGACCGGACGTCAGTTCGGCATGATGTGTCTTGACCAGGAGCTTGCCCGTATGGTAAGACAGGGAGTTATCCGCGAAGCGGACGCTCTTGATAAGTGTCAGGATAAGCTTGAGTTCTATAGATTCCTTAACGCAGGAGACTGATAGATAGATTTTATAAAACAGTTTGTGTGACACTAAAGGTGTCATGCAGACTGTTTTTTTCATTAAGCATAAACAGAAGTATAAAAAACTGATGTATCCTTGTCTAAGTTGCTAAACTTTAGTGATAAAGCAAAGAAAACATTGACATAAAAGGGCTTCGGTGATATAATTTAAGCAAATAAAAAGGAACAAATTTTTTTTAAAGACAGATTTGTTTTTGTTTTATAAACAGAAGGGGGAATTGCAAATGAAAAAACTAAAGGGATTTACACTTATCGAACTTATTGTTGTTATCGCTATCATCGGGGTGCTCGCCGCTATACTTGTACCTGTAATGATGAACTGGGTGTTCAAGTCGAGGATAACAACATACAACAACAACGCAAGCGAGGTTTGTACTCAGCTGCAGGTGCTTCTTACGGATATGAGTACCAACGAGGGCATAGCGGTGCCTGACTGTACTATAGTATGTGACACTGCCGGAAATATAACCGGAGTAACAGATGCTACTCTTATATCTAAGTTCCAGTCAATAAACGAAGCACTTACAGATATGTCAGATGTTGAGTGGGCTGCAAAGATAGAAGAAAGCACAGTCAAGGCTGTTGTGCTTTCAGGCAATGGCTGTTCTACAGTCGGAGGTTTTCCTGTGCAGTGCCCGACAAACAAGGAGTTCAGGATGACAGGAGGAAATATAGAAGACTATATTGACTGTGCCATCGGAACGGATCTTTCGAAGGCATGGGATACAAAAAAGATATCATAAACCAGAAAAAAGCAGTGCGGAAATGCTCCGCACTGCTTTTTTCTGGTTTATGATACAGCTACAAAACTTCATGAATTATACAAACTGTATTAAACGAAACGAACTTAAACGTTTAAGTTTTGAATATTTTCACCAATCATACAATCTTGCTTTTTCGGAAGCGTTTTCCGTTGACAAACAAAAAGAGCAGTGATATAATATGAACATAGGGTACAGGAAGTACCGCAGATAAGTTCAGGACGTCATGAGCTTTATGCAGTACAGTACATATGAAAACGTAAAATAAAAAATATTTTTATTATATTTTAGGAGGAAATTTATCATGAAAAAGAGAAATTTTAAAGGTTTTACACTTATCGAGCTTATCGTTGTTATCGCTATCATCGGTGTACTTGCAGCTATCCTTGTTCCTACAATGATGAACTGGGTAAGAAAGTCATCCATCAACGCAGCTAACTCAAACGCTAAGACAATCTTTACAAATGCTCAGACTATATCTCAGGAAGCTGAGACAGCTGGTACAGTTATTACGGCTACTATTGATAGTGGTAATGCTGGTACTGATCAATCATATACCCTCGGTGGCACAACAAAGAGCTTTATAGCCGAAGTAAGCGCAGCAGCTACTGGTACAAACGCAAGTGCTAGATGGGCAGTACAGATTAACACAGGTATTGTTGAAGCAGCTATCTTCTCATCAAACGGTACAACATACATGGGTGGTTATCCAAATCCATGCCCGACTGATTCAGCAAGAACATTCAATAGCGCACAGGTTGGTAGTGCATCTCAGGGTGCAAGCTGGTAATAGTCAGTTGACTGTATAACAGCGCATATTTAATTTATTTGACTATAAGACTACAGTAAGAGCTAAAAACTTTACTGTAGTCTTATTTATTGGAAAAGGAAATTTTATGGGTACTGTTTTTAAGAAATCATACACCAAAGCTTTTGTCATAAGCTTTTTTCTGATGATGATGATAATGCTTCCCGCTATGATAACAGATGGCGGGTACTTTATATATATGGGGGATTATAATTTTCAGCATATTATATTTAACGCACATTGTTTTGATATATTCCGTTCTGGGTTTTCAGGATGGGACTTTGTGACAGGACTTGGCGGAGATACGTTTTTATCATACTCGCATATTATCACAACGCCTTTTTTCTGGTTTCTTTTTCTTGTGCGCTCTGTAAACGCTGCGGTTTTAATACTTCCGGTGATAACCGCTCTCAAGACAGCTGTAGCAGCGCTCACGTCATACATATATATAAGAAGATATACACGTACTGATGACTCTGCAGTCATCGGTTCACTTCTCTATGCTTTTTCAGGCTTTCAGACCTTCAGTTTTGTTTTCGGCTCCTTTCACGATATAACCGCATGGTTTCCTCTGATGCTTCTGTCTATGGATATGTATATGAAAGAAAACAAAAAAGCTTTTTTTGCTCTGACAGTGGCATATATGGCAGCACTCAACGCATTTTTCTTTTATGGTCAGGCGGTTTTTCTGATAATTTACTTTGTGATAAAGTGCGTTTCCCGCGAGTATGATTTTTCTTTTAAGAAGCTCTCGGGACTTGGAGTGGAGGCAGTTATCGGAGTTTTGTTATCCGGAATACTTCTGTATCCGTCTGTTGTATCACTTATGTCAAACTCAAGGGTTTCCGAGTTTATAAGCGGTTTTGATATGATATCATATCCGGATGCTACTATACCTTGGAGGATAGTTCAGAGCATCTTTATGATGCCTGATAAGGCAGGGGTATTTTCTTTGTTTGAAGGTGAAAACGGATGGACATCAATATCGCTTTATCTTCCGTTTGTAGGTATCGTTTTTGTTTTAGCTCATATCAGACAGAACAAGCGTTCTTCCTTTTCACTTCTTACGGTGATAAGTCTTTTTGTTTCACTTATCCCTGTTTTAAACAGCTTTTTCTTTATGTTCAACAAGGAGTTTTACGCAAGATGGTTCTATATGCCCTTGCTTATAATGGCAGCTATGACATCGTTAGAGATAGATAACGATAATGAAAAAAGCATAGCATTCGGAATCAGACTTTCGCTTGCCGGACTCGGACTACTGGGACTGCTTGCCTGTCTTCCCGGAACGGTTGATTCTTCTCTTGATGAGGAGTTTCAGGTAATAGAAAAAACAGCATGGTTCGGATTTGCCTGTGATCCGCTTTACTTCTGGAAAATGGCAGGCTTAGCAGCTCTTGCTGTTATGATACTGTATCTTGTTTATTTCAGATATAAAAACAAGAAAAAACAAAGACTATTGTATCTTGTGATGGGCGGGATTTTTTTGTTTAATACTATATATGTTTCTGATATGAGGAATATTGACGCTGCCACAACAGATTCATATCCGGTATCTGTATTGAAAAAGCCTGATATTCTGAATAATGAAGAAGAATACTTTCGTATAGACGGTCAGATTGTCAATGCAAATATACTCTGGAACGTTCCGGCACTGGATAACTTTATAACTATGGCACCGTCTTCAGTATATGACTTCTATGATGAGTTTGAGATAAGCAGAACACAGAAGGCATATATTGACAGCAGGTATTATCCGCTCTATGCTCTGCTGTCGGTAAAATATTATATGAGTCTGTCAACAAACGATGAGCTTAACGTTGAACTTGTCCGGAATAAGATGGAGGGCTTTTATGAGGTGGGTGAAGAGCCCTGTTATCATATTTATGAGAACAAGGGATATATTCCTATAGGTTTTATGTATGATTATTGTATAGGAAGCTCTTCCTTGGATGAGTTTACAGAAAAGTACGGCGAGGAGCATCCTGAAGAAAAAAAGGAAGCTGATAATAAGGAAGATGTTTTCGACAGGTTCGGAATAGGAAAAACTCCTGAATATAACTATCAGGAAAAATACCTTCAGAAAATGCTTGTTATGATGAGAGCTCTTGTGCTCTCTGACGAAGACGCAGAACGCTATGGTGATATATTGCCGGCTATATCCGAGGATGATATTATAGGTCTTGACTCGGAAACATATTATAGTGACAGCGAAAAACGCCGGAACAGTGCCTGTGAGGAGTTTAAGACTGACAGGAACAGTTTTTATGCATCTGTAGACTCAGAGCGTGAAAACCTTGTTTTCTTCAGTATTCCTTATGAGGAAGGCTGGAGTGCGGAAGTAAACGGCAGAGACGCTGAGATAATCCGTGCAAACTATGGTTTTATGGCAGTAAAGGTTGAGTCCGGAAAGAACGATATAGTTTTTACGTATTCAAACAAAAAGCTATATAACCGGGGAATGGTCATCTCACTTATCGGAGCTGCAATGCTTGTGGTGTATATGATGACAAACCATGTTTTAAAGAGGAAAAGTAAAAAAGTATGATAAAAGAGAGGTTTTCGCAGGTAAAAAATTATCTGCTTCTGCATCTTATACTGTTTATGTATTCTTTTGGAGGGATATTTTCCAAGCTTGCTTCAGCTGAAAAGTTTTTATCTCCTGAGTATATATGCTTTTATGGGATAGTGATTATAAATCTTTTCGTATATGCGATACTGTGGCAGCAGATACTGAAGAAAATGAGTCTGACTGCCGCATATGCAAACAAGGGAATAACAGTAGTATGGGGGCTGGTTCTCGGAAGGGTGTTTTTTTCAGAACAGCTTTCTCCTGTTAAGCTTGCAGGGGCACTGATAGTTATAGTGGGGATTCTGATGGTGGTGACAGAAAATGAACAGTAGTATGGCAGTATCAGTCTGCATCTTCATTTTTTCGGTTTTTATATCATCTGTTTCGCAGATAATACTAAAAAAAGGCGCTGGAAAACAGTATGAAAGCAGACTTAAGGAATATATGAATCCATATGTTCTGTCTGCATACTTTATATTTTTCTTTTCTTCGCTTATAACCGTGTACTCATATAAGAAAGTTCCCTTGTCCGCAGGACCTGTTATAGAAGCTTCCGGATATATATTTGTTTCGGTTCTTGGAAGAGTCCTGCTCAAGGAAAAAATAAGCCGAAGAAGGCTTGCAGGGCTTTTTATGATAGTCTTAGGTATAGTTATTGTTTTTTTGGGAGGATAAAAAATGTTTATAGAGCTTATAAAAAATACACCGGATCATCGTCTTGATGTTATAAAGGAAATACTGGTATCAAAAAAAGAAAATAAAAAACTTGTTTTATATGGCGCCGGAGTACGGGCGGAGATGCAGACCTGCTTCCTGAAAAAGTATAATATAGATGCAGACGCATATTGTGTTGACTCTGAATACTATGAACAGGGAAAAAAGTTTATGGGCAAGGAGGTTTATGCTTTTGAGGAGCTGATAAAAGCTCCTGGCTATGTATTCCTTATCTCTTTTATGAACTGTGAAAGAGCGGCAGACATTATGAAAAGCTATCCTGATACAAAAATGTGGTATATAGATGATCTTTATGATTTTTTCAGAATGACCTATGACTATATTCTGCAGAACAGAGAGCTTTTTGATGAAAGCTATGAGATGCTGGAGGATGAGCTTTCAAAAAAAGTTTTTGCAGCATATATTAACGGAAAGATTTCCGATAGTCCCGGTGAGCTTTCGAACCTTAGAAACAAAGACGGATATCAGTATGACTATGAGCTTCTCGGGCTTCAGGATAATGAAACAATAGTTGACTGTGGAGCTTATACAGGTGATACAATAAAAGAAATACTTTCATATACAAAAGGACAGTATAACAGGATAGTAGCTTTTGAGCCGGATGAACAGAACAACTCAGAAATCAAGAAAAATATTTCAGGAAAAAACATAAGAGTAGTAAACAAGGGGGTATGGAACAAAAACGATGTTCTGAAGTTTCATTCTTCAAAACAGTCAGCCTCAACCTTTAATGAATATGAAGCAGAAAATGCAGCAGAGTTTACAGGTGATGAGGACAGCATAGTCTCTGTTCCTGTTACTACAATAGATGAGGAGCTATCAGGTGAAGAGGTTACTCTTATAAAAATGGATATAGAGGGAAGTGAGCTTAAGGCACTTGAGGGTGCAGCGGATACAATAAGAAGATGCTATCCTAAGCTTGCAATATGTGTTTATCACAGAGCAGATGATTTTATAACTATTCCGCAATATATAAGCAGCTTTTCAAACGATAGGATAAAGTATAAGTTTTATATGAGACAGCATGCACCGTGGATGTGTGAGACTGTTCTCTATGCAATTCCGGAAAAGCAGTAGGTGAAAAAATGAAAAAACTTCTTATTCTTGGAGGCAGTCATGCGGAGATACCTCTTATACAGTCCGCACAGAAAAAAGGCTTTTATGTTATAACGACCGGAAATCAGGAAGACGGTCAGGGTCATAAGTTTTCAGACAGGTATGTAAACTGTGATTTTTCAGATAAGGAGGCTATACTTTCGCTTGCACGTACTGTGAAGGCAGATGCTATATGCTCAGGATGCAACGACTTTGCACTGCTGTCTGCGGCCTATGCTGCAGAAAAGCTCGGGCTTCCCGGCCATGACAGTTATGAGACGTCTCTGATCCTTCATCATAAGGACAGATACCGCAAGTTTGCAGCAGATAACGGAATGCCGACGCCTCAGGCGTACAAGTCGTTCAGTGTGGAAGAAGCGTGCAGATATGCCGGTGATATTGGATATCCTGTCATTGTAAAGCCTGTTGATCTTACGGGCGGTAAGGGAATAAAAAAGTGCTGTGATCAGGCTGAGCTTATCAGTGCCTGTTCGGATGCTTTTTGCCGGACGAGAGAGGATCACATTATCATAGAGAAGTTTATAGACGGAACCAACCACGGTTTTTCCGCTTTTATCAAAAATAAAAAAGTTATCTTCTTTTTTGCCGACAACGAACACTATTATCTTAACAAATATATGGTTTCCGGTGCATCAACACCGGCGGATGTTCCGGACTCCGTTCCGGACATGCTCTGTGAATACTCGGAAACAATATCTCAAAGTCTTGGTCTGGTTGACGGAATACTGCATATACAGTATATTTTATCCGAAGACAGTATCCCGTATATAATAGAAGTATGCAGAAGAGCTCCCGGAGATCTCTATATCAGGTTTGTGGAGTTAGCAACAGGCGTACCGTATCCTGATATGATAGTTGGTGCTGAAACCGGAGAGGGTTTTATGCCATGCACCCGAAAAGAACCGGACGGATATTATACACGTCATTGTATAATGGGAAACCGGAAGGGTGTTATAGAGGATGTGGTTTTTTCTGAAGAGATATTGCAAAATATAGTGGAAAGCTTTTTATGGTGGAAAGAGGGCGACATAATAGAAAATGAGCTTCTGTATAAAGCAGGCATAGTTTTTCTTAAGTTTTCAGATAAACATGAGATGGCAAAAAAGCTGTCTCTTATCAATGAGCTTATAAAAATCAAAGTAAGGTAGGTGCTTTTATGTATAATATAGCGTTTATAGGCGGAGGGATAAACTCTGCAATAGGAAGAACACATAAGATATCTTGTCAGATGGACGGAAGGTTCAGACTTGTTGCGGGCGCTTTCAGCAGACACAAGGATATAAACACGAGGACAGGGCAGGAGTTCGGCGTAGACACTTCCCGTGTTTATGATGACTACAGGGAGATGCTTATAAAAGAAAAAGAAAACGTTGATATAATAGCAGTACTTACTCCGACAAATACACACGAGCGTATAGTTATGGATGTTATAGAGGCAGGATATCCGGTTATCTGTGAAAAATCTCTTGCAACAAGTGCAGAGTCAGGAAAAAAGATATGTGAGGCTGCAAACGATAAGGAAAGTTTTTTGTGTGTAACATATAATTATACAGGTTATCCAGTTATACGTATGCTCAGACAGATGATAAAAAAAGGTGAACTTGGTAAAATAAACAAAATAGTAGCACATATGCCGCAGGAAGGCTTTATCAGGTATACCGCTGACGGAAAAATCCCCAGTCCGCAGGAGTGGAGACTTTCTGATTATGAAATCCCGACTATCTCACTTGATCTCGGAACGCATCTGCATAACATGATATATTTTCTTACAGGAGAAAAACCGTTAGAGATAGTTTCTCAGGAAAGTACCTATGGTTTTTTTGAAGATGTTGTGGACGATGTTTCCTGTATGATAAAGTATACTTCAGATATATCGGCGCATATGTGGTTCAGTAAGGCTGCGCTCGGTCACAGAAACGGACTCAGGATAAAGGTTTACGGAAGTGAAAAGGCAGCAGAGTGGTATCAGCTTGAGCCGGAGCTGTTAAGGGTATTTGATAAGCATGGCTGCACAAGTATCATAGATCGCAGCAACAATTCAGAGATAGGTCTTGATGAACGCTACAACAGATTCAAGATAGGTCATCCGGCGGGTTTTATTGAAGCCTTTGCTAACTATTACAGTGATATATATGATATGTTTACAGAGTATAAGAAAACCGGAAGATATATCTCAGAGTATATCTGTTCCGCTGACGCTTCAGTTGAAGGACTGAAAATGTTTGAAACAGCCCACAGCTCGTCACTTGATAACGAATGGAAAAAAATCTTATGAATGGAGAAAAACTATGTCCGGAAAGCTGCTGAGTTTTGTTATACCGTGTTATAACTCAGAAAAAACAATAGAAGCCGTTACAGAAGAACTGGCTGATGTTATGAGGACTATGATGAGTGATTATACATACGAGATCATCATGGTAAACGATGGCTCAAAAGACGGTACTTTTGACAAAATAAAAAAAATATGCAAAAGCAGCAGCTGTGCCAAAGGAATAAACTTTTCAAAAAACTTTGGTCAGCATGCTGCGCTGATGGCAGGCTTCAGAGCCGTAAGCGGAGATATGGTTATCTGCCTTGACGATGACGGCCAGATGCCGCTTGAAAGTATACCGGAGCTTGTGCATACAACAGAGTTCGGATATGACGCAGTATTCGGAAGGTATGCCAGAAAAAAACATTCTTTTTTTGAAAACATCGGAAGCCGGCTTAACCAGTATATGTGTCATGTGCTTCTGGAAAAGCCCGATGATCTGGATATGAACAGCTTCTGGTGTGCGAAAAGATTTGTGACAGATGAGATGATAAAATACGAAGGGGCATATCCGTATCTTGCAGGTCTTATACTGAGAGTTACACGTAACTTTGCAAACGTGGATGTAGTGCATCGTTCAAGAAGCGAGGGGAAGACCGGATATACACTGACTAAGCTTGTTTCTCTGTGGATGAACGGTTTTACGGCATTTTCAGTAAAGCCACTGAGAGCGGCAACCTGGTGTGGTTTTTTGTGTTCTGTTATAGGTTTTGTTTTCGGTCTTGTAACTATAATAAGAAAACTCATAAATCCGGATGTACTTCTCGGCTACAGTTCGTTGTTGTCTGTTCTTCTTTTCATAGGCGGAATGCTTATGCTTATGCTGGGTATAATAGGTGAGTATGTGGGAAGAATATATATATGTCTTAACAGATCGCCTCAGTATGTAATAAAAGACGTCGTCAGCAGTAAGGCCGACGACGCAGATGAGGATTAATCAAAAAAACTGTATACGGTCCCGATAACTTTGTCTATATCATCATCGGAAATATTATAGTACATAGGAAGTCTGAAGAGACGTTCGCTTTCCTTTGTGGTATACCTGTCAGTTCCGGAAAATCTTCCGTATTTTAAGCCTGCAGGAGCAGAATGAAGCGGGACATAGTGAAATACAGACAGGATATCATGTGCTTTGAGATGATCAAGCAGCTTGGTGCGGGTATTAAGATCATCTGTTTTCATATAGTACATATGTGCATTGTGTTCGCAGTGCTCAGGAATGAAGGGGAGCTCTAAGGCTCCCTTTTTCTGAAGCTCCTTAAACGCATCGTTATATCTGTTCCATGCACGCATGCGGTTATCATATATATCGTTTATTTTTTCAAACTGTGCCCAGAGATAGGCAGCGTTCAGTTCGCTTGGCAGATATGACGAGCCGAAGTCTACCCAGCGGTATTTGTCAACCTGTCCGCGGAAGAACTTGCTTCTGTCAGTTCCCTTTTCACGGATTATTTCGGCACTCTCGACAAACTGTTCGTCTTTTATAAGAAGTGCGCCGCCTTCTCCCATGCTGTAGTTTTTTGTCTCATGAAAGCTGTAGCTCCCGAAGTCGCCTATAGTACCGAGATGTTTTCCCTTGTACTTTGAAGACATTGCCTGTGCAGCATCCTCTATTACAAAAAGCTTGTGTTTGTCTGCGATAGCTGTTATTTTATCCATTTCACAGCCTACACCGGCATAGTGGACAGGGACTATGGCTTTGGTTTTTTCAGTTATAGCGTCCTCGATAAGGTTTTCGTCTATGTTCATTGTGTCGGGGCGTATATCGACAAACACAGGAACAGCACCTCTGAGAACAAAAGCGTCTGCCGTGGATACAAAGGTATACGACGGCATTATTACTTCGTCTCCCGGCTGTATGCCGGCAAGGATAGCAGACATCTCGAGCGCATGGGTACAGGAGGTCGTAAGAAAGCATCTTCTGGTACCTGTAAGTTCTTCTATGAAGGCCATACACTTTTTGTTGAAGTGTCCATCACCGCATATGCGGTGATTTTTTATTGCAGTTTCTATATGCATAAGTTCAGTGCCGACAAAAGGCGGGATGTTAAAGCTTATCATTATTTATTACTTCCTTTGCTTTTATAGTTTTTGTATGTTTTTTTCGTTTCAGAATATTATATGCTATTATTATAAATAGCGTAGCCAGGGTTATCATGGCTCCTTCATACAGCATCGGGGTTCTGTATACGAGTCTTACATCGTGAGTGCCCTTATCAAGCTTTATTCCGAGGAACATACCGTTTGCCTTGTAAACAGGAGCTTCTTTGCCGTCTATATAGGCTCTCCATCCGTTGTTATGGATAAGGTTTATGCACAGCACCTTATCGGATGATACTGTTATATTTCCGGTGAGGGTGTTTTCATGAAATCTGACGTTTTCGAGAGTTTCTCTGCATATGCGTTTATACCCTTCAGTATAAGTTTCTTCCGGAACAGCTATTATCTCAAGAGAGTCATATTCAAAAAAGCTTACAAAGCTTATTTTGTTTATGTTTTCTCTGCACATTCCGACAGGGAGTGCATACAGATCCTTTGTAAGCTTCCATTTCCAGCTGCTTTCGTTGTTTGCTATCTGATAAATAAACTCGTTTTTGTTATCGATGTTAAGAGTAAGGTTATTTGTTCCCCATTCCGGGATAGTCCGGTATGACACTCCCGAAAAAACAAGGTATACGAAGCTGTTTTTCACGGGTTCGTCAAGAGTTATGGTGTTGTTAAAGCATTCTATTCCGTACTTTGTTGTTCCTCTGGATTCTCGTTCTGTCCGGAAGCTGCATTTTTTAGAGTAGGTTTTGTCGCTGTTATATATAAGGTTGTCACAGCCCTCAAGATAAACGGAGTTCATCATGGCATACGGGAGCTCTGCTGCGTTGAATGCTTCAAAGTCCTGAGAAGATGAAAAAATATCGTATGTAACTCCGACAGGGAGAGCAAAACTGTTTTTATAGATATATTTTTCTTGATTCCTATATGCTTTTGAACTGTCAGGGGTCATTCCGTAGATATGAGTGATATCATTATCCGAATAAAGATAGTTTATACCCAGAAGAGAGTAGACCGCTTCCTTTCCGTTAAAGCCCATAGTAGATACAGATGTCTGAAGCGAAGAGCTGTCCATTCCACAGTGCCTGAGAAATTTTATATAATCGTTGTCTATTACACTGTAAAATATTTCTGATGAGGCGAAGCCATATCGTAGAGCGAGATCTATCTGAGGATCAGAATTAGCTGCTTTATCAGACAGAGAGTAGCCATATATATTTGTCTCACTTTCCTGTGTTTCAAAGTCAGAGTTGTATATAAAGCTTTCAGCCTCTGTGTTTATATCAGAAAATCTGTTGAAAAAGTTTTCTTCGCGACTGTATGCTGTCAGACTCTTATAAAAATCATTATATTCGATGGTGCGTGCAGAATCTAATGTACTTTCTGATTCTGAGAACGGAAATAATATTGAAAAAGAAGCAAGTGTTGTTGCAAGGATGTTTATGACAGGAGTGTTTAGCCTTTTTTTGAAAAAAGCTGGGATGCAGATGATTATCGTTAAGATAAATGCGATGGCAGAGCCTTTTGACAAAGAGTAATCAGGGGACATTATAAAGATAACAGACAGGAAAATCACAGCCATAGATATAATTATAATTATACCAGACATAGTATATCTGTATGCTTTCTTGTTTTTTTCTTTGAATCTTTTTTGTTTAAGATAACATCTGACAATAAGTTTTCTGCATGCGCTGTTTGATGTAGCTATTGCATTGATAATAAGCAGAGCTATCCATAAGAAGCCAAGTCTGAAGGGGAATAATATCAGATGCAGTGCAAGATATACTATAAGCATTATGGCCGGTCTTTTTTTTATTTTCAGAAGTTCCGGTGCATAGAAGGCAGCGATAAAGGAAAACAGACATGCAGGAACAAAACCCCATCGGCACAGGTCATAAATAAAAGCGTTTATTCCATACCATACAAAAGGAAGAGAAACCAGAAGCAGGGAGATAAATTCGTAGAGCTTGTGTTCTTTTTGGGATTTTGCAGATATGATCGACAGAACGATGAATATTATAACAACAGGGCAGAGCCCGACAGGATTTCCTATATCATATGGATATAAAAGGATGGTTATCTTGTCAAGTGAAGGAATAAACATCTTTGAAAGCTCTGGAGTTCCTCCGGATGAACGGGAACTGCTTAAGAAAAAGTATAGATACGGCAGTATGCTGAATGCAGATATGATTATTCCGAGGACTGAAAAGAAGAATCCTTTGAGAAAATACTTTGCAAGGTTTATTAGATATCCTGAGCTTTTCAGAAAATAAACTCTCACAGCAGCAAATACTATAACAAACGGAAGGGTATACAGAAGCATTGTGAAACCGCATAACGCAAGGTATGCCACACTGAAGGAAAATAAAAGCCAGCTTCTGTCGTTAAGTATGTTGTCTATTCCGGCTATCATAAGAGGGAACGCTATCATCATATAGAGAAACATAGGATTCCAGAGTATGGTGTAAAAGTAGCTTCCGCAGAAAACGTATGTCAGAGAAAAGATGCCGCTTGGGATTGCGGCGGCTTTAAAGTGTCTGCACATAAAAATGTTTGATATACCTGCTAAGTATGAGAGAATAATCACAACGACTGCAAAAAACAGACCTACGGAACTTTCCGGAACAAGTGCCGATATCATGTATAAAGGCAGAGCCGGCAAAAAAACAGAGGAATAAGAAACAGTATCAGAACCAAACATAAAGTTGAAGTTCATCATTCTGAGAACAGGAGTACCCTCAGACAAAGCTCTGAAAAAATCAATAGTGTTACGGCGAAGGTCGAGCAGCAGAGGATAATACTGGGCTACTCCGTCGCCGCCAAGCAGTGAGCCGGTTTCTGATATGGCTTTTATTGTTGTCATTGTCATGCCCAGTAAAAATAATACCGTGTACAGAATAAGTCCTGCCAACAGTTCTTTCCGGGTTTCTTGTTTGGTTTTTGGATTTTTTGCAGCAGATGTGCTGATAAGTGTTTCTGATATATTCATGACAAGCTCCTTGCATAAAAAATACATATAATACATACTATAATAGTTAAATTATACTACATGGGTGTGTATGTGTCAATTGTAAAAAACAGTATAACATAAACTTTGTATTTATGTGTATTGAAAAAAATTGTACTGATTTGTTTTTGTGTATATATTGGATTGACTTTTGAGTGCAAAACTTGTATAATTTAATACATAGGAGGGGTTTGATATGAATTTTAAGAAAATTATATCTGTATGTGTATCAACAGCAATGCTGTCATCATCGGCAGTACTGCCGGCAGGCGCCGAGAAGCCTGTGGATATCAATGGGATGAAAGCAAGATTGCTGTGTCAGGAAAAGGATAATATATCTGATTATAACACAAACGATGACGATGTTGTAAACGTGTTTGATTTTTGCAGGGCAAAAAAGGTTATTCTCGAAGGAGCTGAGGTTCAGGGAACTGTAAAGCTGAAGATAAGCAAAGCCCGTGTCACAACTGACAAGTCAACTATAGTTGTACCTGTTCGCATAGATATGGAATCAATAGGTATATCCTCAGTTCAGTTCAGTGTCGGATATGACAGCAGGTATTTTAGTCTTGTTGATGCATATTCCGCAGGTATGGGCGGATCTGTGGCTTTTTCAGAGGATGAAGGTATAGTTCAGTTCCTTACAGGCGGAGGAGAAAATATTTCGGGTAAGGGAGAGCTTTTGTATCTTGAGTTCTCAGCGGCTGATAATGTTCCGCATGATAACTATGAGTTCGTTCTGAGCGGTATTCAGGCTTCGGCTCTGGGCACTGATAATAAGCCAAGAGAGCTTACAGCTGAAGAATGCCCGGATAAGTCAGATGTATATACACTTCTTTATGAGCGTGTTCCCGTGGTTACAACAGTCACAACCACAACAGAGCCTGCTGTGGTGACAACAGAGGAGATAACTACTATTGACAACAGATACGACCTTCTCTCGTTTGCTATGGACAGAGCAGAGCTGAGTGCTGACAAAAAACGTCTTGTTGTTCCTGTATATATGAATAAAAACACGATCGGTATATCAGGCGTAACTATGAATATAAAATATGATTCATCGGCTTTCTCTCTTGTCAATGTTCGCCGGGGGGATTTTGAAGGCTATGGATATATTACCGGAAACCGTGATATGGCTGTATACATGTCGAATAACATACAGAATATAAACGCCGGTGATGGTCTGATAGCATATCTTGAGTTTGACGTGTTAAGTGGCATAAGCTCCGGTACATATGAGTTCGGACTTTATAATATAAAGGCAAAAACAACAGATAAGAACTGGACACAGCGTGAGCTCACAGAGGAAGAGTGCCTGACGCAGTCCGGAGCGTATATGTATTCGTTTGATGGCTCGGATGTTACAACAGTAACATCGGAAACAACAATGGTGATAACAACTGTTAGTCCGGAGCCGGTAACTACAACAATAATAACAACGACAATCCCTGAGCCGACAACGGTGATAACTACTACTACTCCAGAGCCAGTGACAACTGTAACAACTACCGTAACTCCGGAGCCGACAACTACAACCGTAACAACGACAACACCAGAACCGACGTCAACAACTACAGTGACTACAACAATGAAGCCTGTGGTAACTACTACAACAATAACGACAGTTCTTGCTGAAATAGAAGAATTAGAAATAGCTTTAGCAGATCTTGTAAACAAGGATCGCGAAGAAGCAGGTTTATCTACTCTTGTTATGGATAATAATCTTTGTGTTGCAGCTGATATAAGAGCCAAGGAGCTTACAGAGCTTTTTGATATAAACAGACCAAACGGCGGTTCGGACTACGATATATTCAGAGAAACCGGAGCTAATGTTTCGGCATATAGCTATGTATTGACAGCTCAGTCCACATCTCCTGCGGCCCTCATGAGAGCTGTCAGAAATACAAAGTTTGAAAGCTTTGATAACCCGAATTATAATAGTGTAGCTATAGGACATGCATACGATCCGAATACACAGTACGGTCATTATTGGGTAGTATATGTTGCGCGAATAGATCAGAAAAAATAGTCTTTTCCAAGATATGTTTTCAATACATGATCAGAAACTGAATACTTAAAAAAATCCACCGCAGATATGTACTTTTATCCACATATCTGCGGTGTTGTATTCTGTAAATCGTTGACGAATGAACTATGTTCTGGTATAATAGTATAAACAGCTTCAAAAACAAATATAGTGAGAGGGGAGGTTATAAAGATAGTCGGACAGAGAATGCCTGAAAAGGCAAATGACTTTGTTATAAAAGGGACCTGGATAGTCAACATTATATTGCTGGTATGTCATGTTAATTTTGCGTTTCTCTTTTACTTCAATAACGCTGATGTGCTGTTCTGGTTCAACTGCGGAAGTGTTGCAGTATATCTTATTTCTTTTGAGCTTCTCAGGCGAGAGATGGCATGGACGTATGTATATCTTGTTTTTGCAGAAATATATCTTTTTATGATCATCTCAGTAATGTTTCTGGGGTGGGAGTTCGGTTTTCAGCATTACTGTATATCGTTTATAGCCTCGCTGTTTTTCAGTGATTTTTATATGAACGGTGTTAAGACCATAAGTAAAAAGCCTGTTGTTATGGGAATGTTCAATGCTTTTCTGTATATTATACTGAGAGTGTGGACGCACTATCATCCGTATATTTATAAAATAGAAAACAAGCTTATTGTAAACTTCATGTATGTTATGAATACGCTGATAGGTTTTTCGTTCCTTATAATGTATCTTTCGATATACTCGCACACAGTAAACAAGCTTGAGAGAGAGCTGCGCCAGATGGCCGAAAGAGACCCGCTGACAGGACTTTATAACCGCCGGAAAATGATGCAGCTTCTCAGCTTAGCGGTAGATTCGGAAAAAAACGAAAAAATAGCTGTTGCCATGCTTGACGCTGATTTTTTCAAAAAAATAAACGATACATACGGTCATGATGCAGGCGATGAGGTTCTGAAAAGGCTTGCGGATATTCTGAAAAATAAGGACTCCGGAGACGGAAAGTTTTTTATATGCCGTTGGGGCGGTGAGGAGTTTTTTGTACTTTACAAATACGAAGGAACACGTGAGTCTGTCATAGACGAGTTCGAAGCACTCCGCAGCACAGTGGAAGACTCAGGAGTTACATATGAGGATCAGAAAATCAGAATAACTGTCACAATAGGACTGGCGTTTTACCACAGCGGTATACAGTTAAACGATCTTCTGAAAGAAGCAGACACCTTACTTTATGATGGCAAGGAATCCGGAAGGAACTGTGTTTCTACCAATATAGCAAAGCTTCAGACAATATAATCAGAAACCGCATAAGACTCTGACTTATGCGGTTTCTGATTTTAAAAAATATAGTGAACGTCAAATTAATTTTGACGTTCACTATAATAATCTGTTTTCTGTATCGGCTCTTAAGCGAAAAGTGATATTATGTATTGGTATTTTAACATACACAGGTCTATAATATTGACAAGTCCGTCATCGTTCATATCTGCGTTATGAAGCTGTGACGGTTGTTTTCCGTAGAGGAGGTGCTTCTGGAGTATCAGTATATCCCTCATGTCAAGTAGACCGTCAGAGTTTATATCGCCTTTTATATTTCCCAGTACTTCAAGAACACTGCATACCGGAACAGTTTTTGAGATATTGTTTTCAGAAGTGATGAGAACAGAATATTTTCCGATACAATCCGGAGAGGCGGTTATAGTGTATTCGGAAGCATCAGCGCCTTGTATCTGTTCATCGTTAAAAAACCATTTGTATTCGGGTGAGTCGATTGTGGTTTCAACTGACAGAGTATGAGTTTCCGAAGAACTGAGTCGTATGCTTTTTTCTCCTGTGTATACGCAGAAGTCGGACGGAACGGTGTACTGTCCGGATTTTATTTCGGCAGGACACACCCAGCCGTTTGCGCTGTCCTGAAGGGAAACACGCACGCTTCTGAGCTTTGTGCCTGGTGCCAGTCCCATGACTTCAAACGGAACGCGGTATTCTACGGTATCTCCGCTCCACTTGCATATGCATCCGTCATAGGAGCCGTTGTTAAAATACACAAAGCCGCCGGAGGTATAGTACATCCAGTAGAACTTTCCTGTTTCATCGTTTGTGATCTGGAGATTGTAAACTGCTGCATCCACTTTGGCAGGAAGCTTTGCCATAACGTATATGTATTTTTCGTCAGCTGTCATATACAGCTTGTTTTCTCCGTTTTCGGATATCATTTTTTCTTCGGACCATTCGTCAGGGGTGCTTATTCCGTCAACACTTATCTGTCCGCCGGTTCTGTACATTTTGTCAGATGAGTTTTCTCCTGAGACAAGAGAGTTCTCTGTTCCTTTTGAAGCAGACTCTGTGACGGTAAATGTTCCGAGATAGTTTGCACCGAGTGATGAGTGCCATATGTCTTTGTTTGCAAAGCGTACAGAACGCATATGCATCTGGTTGATTTTGTTTTCACCCTGAGATATTTTCAGATATGCGTTCCAGTTTCCTTCCGGCAGACTGTCGGGAAGCTTGGCTGTAACTGTTTCATCAGCAACTGTGCATGAACGCCAGTTGACAGGCGTTATATCTACAGGGGTTTTCATGTATTGTCCGTTTTGTTCGATGATAAGTTCTGCCTTCTGAGGTGAAACTGCATTTGCAAAGCCGGTATTTTCGACTTTGAAGTGAAGTGTCAGCTCTTCACCCTGACTGACGCTTTCTGAAAGCTCCGATAATCTCAGTACATAACGGTAACCTAAGTGATCGCGGATAAAACGGAATACGTTCTGTCCGTAGTATGCAGAGTGATCATATGTTTTTTCAAGCTTTGTGTTTTCAGGAAAAGTCTGATATCTTACATCCTTTATATCGTTTTTTTCGTTGAACGTATGATCCTTGTAAAGCTGAAAAATATTGCCGTTTATGTAGCTCAGATGTGTGTTGTACATTTCGGGGACAGCGTTTTCCGGAAGATATGTGTCAAACTGCTTTGCAAATTCTATGTTTCCTGAAAACTCACCGCCGAAGTAAGAGTATATAGTCTGGTTCCCCAGCCACTGTGTTTCTGTTTCACGGTTTGCATAGGTTCCGAGGTCCGAGTTGCTTCCCATATAGCCATCATCATAGAGACCGACACGTGCAGCCTGACTGCCGGGTTCGCTGTGATATGAAGCAAGGTCTTTTCGCTCTATGCCTGCCCACTTTGCAAAGGTATCAGGTGTTCTTACCGTTACAGGAACAGGTGACGGAACGCAGTCAAGCATTGCGTCAAGGAGCTTTGCCTTATACTCTGTGGATACGTATTTTCCTCCGTGCTGTTCGCCCCACTTTCCGACGAAGCCGCTTTCGACAAAGGCGAGGATATCCTTGTATTCTTCAAGTATACCGCTTTCTTTTATCTGACTTATATGCTCCAGAACCTTATCAAATGTTGCAGGCTCCGGGTTGTCAGCTCCGTTTCCGTCATATCTGAAACGAAGTGCTGCCATACAGCCGTTTTTACGGCAGTTTTCAAAGGTTTGGCGCCATGCTGTGAAAAACGCTTCGTCGAGATCGTAGTCGGTTCCGGATTCGTTTATTCCGCTTGAAAACTGGCCGATATCGATAAAAAACAATACGATACTGCCGGTAGGATTGTGTACGGGAGTTTCGCCGGGTCTGCAGTATGACCATACTGTCTGTGTGTACCCGATTCCCGGGTTGTTTATGGTTTCGATCGTTTCGGTATACGTGATACCGCTGTCCTTAAGCTGTTCTTCGGCGTTTGCCGGTAAACCAGGTGCTGTGTGTGATAACAGTGCAAAGGCAGCTGTCATCATAAAAGCTTTTTTGAAAAAGTTGTTTTTCATAGTTCCCCTCCAATCATAATCTTAGCTGTATGAAGCTGATGTTTAAAGAAGGCTTTTTTAACAAACTAAACCCTCTTTTCACTTTGATATAATCATTATATTATAAAACTACGTAAAAATCAATAAAAAAAATCATATAAGAATGGAGAAAAATATATAAGATGAAAAATTTTATAAAAAGAGAACTGTCCGGATGGAAAAGCTGGGAAATAATCTGGTTTATAGTATGCTGCGTCATTATCGGCGGACTAAGTGTTTACTGGAAGGATAACATGATGGGGATAGTATCGGCAATAACAGGTGTTGCATGTGTTGTCTGTACAGGCAAGGGGAAGCTTTCGGCATATATATTCGGTCTGATAAACTGTGTGCTGTATGCATATATTTCATATAAGGCAAAGCTCTATGGGGAAACTATGCTGAACGTTATCTACTATGTTCCCATGCAGTTCTACGGTTTCTGTGTGTGGAGAAAAAACATGAATCAGGAGACAAACGAGGTCACAAAGAGGCACATGACAAACAAGCTGAGAGTTTTATGTATCCTTGCCATACTGCTTGGAACTGTTATGTACGGGGCTTTTCTCAGAAAAATAGGCGGAACACTTCCGTTTGTTGACGCCTTTACAACAGTATCATCTGTTGTTGCGCTGATAATAAGCATAAAAATGTTTTCAGAGCAGTGGTGGCTGTGGTTTGTCGTGGATCTCCTTACAGTGATGATGTGGATATCAACGCTTCCTGACGGCTCTGCAGCTACACTTCTTATGTGGATGGTCTATCTGATAAACGCAGTTGTCATGTGCGTAAAGTGGGAGACAGAAATACACAGAGATAAAAACGTAAGAGTAAAAGCATAGAAAAAACACCCCCTGTTACCTTTTCGGGAAACAGGGGGTGAAAAAATTTATATTTTTTTATTAAGATATGCGAGAGAAAGTGCCATGTTTTCATATTGTACGGGAATTTCGGGCGGTACGGAAAGTACGCACGGAGCAAAGCACCATATTGCACGGATACCGTTTCTTATAAAACGGTCGCATATTTCCTGCGCACTGTGAGCCGGTACAGCGATAACGCCTATCCGTATGTTGTTCTCCTTGCAGAAGCTGTCGAGAGCATCCATAGAATATATAGGCTTGCCTAAGTTGCTCTTTTCGGGTTCTGATACTGCTGCATCAAAAGCAGCCATTATATCAAGACCGTATTCCTGAAACCCGCTGTAGTCAAGCAACGCTCTCCCGAGCTTTCCGGCACCTACTATAACAACACTGCTGTTTTCGTTTCGTCCAAGAAAGTTTTCGAGAACGTTTATCAGCTCCGAAACATTGTAGCCCGTTTTTGGTCTGCCGGCACCGCTGACAGCACCCAGATCCTTACGAACCTGGACTTCTCCCAGCCCGAGCCCTTTTGCAAGGGCTGTAGCTGAAATATTTTCGGTACAAAGATCTGTATCTTTAAGATATTTAAGATAGATCGGTATACGACCCATAGTCGCTCGTGATATCTCAATCTGTTTCATAAATACCACCCGTCAGTTATAAACTATCCAAATAATACAATAAGAAATTGTGATACCAGTACAACTGCAAGAAGTGCTATCGGATAGGTTGAAGCATATGCAGAAGCAACATCCTCAGTCTTGGCAACGTTGATAAGAGTACCAAGAGCCGGAGTGGATGTCATACCACCGGTAAGGGAGCCGAGGTTATTAAGAAGACTCAGTTTTAAAACATACTTGGCAACAAGATAGCCGATAATCATCGGAACGATGGTCATTATAGCGCCGTAGATGAAGTATATAGGTTTAAAGTAAGCAACGAAGTCCTTACCGCCTGCGACACCGGCACCTATAAGGAAGAGTACGAGTCCGAGCTCACGAAGGTTTTCGAGTGTGTTTTTCTGTGGCATGATGTTTACCTTGCCGATACGTGAAAAATGTCCGAAAACAAGTGAGGAGATAAGTGCGCCGCCTGTTGTTGTGAGTGAGAAGCATGTGCCTGAAAGACCGCTTGAGGACATAGGGATTCTTATGTTTCCGATAAAAAGTCCGATAAACGCTGCTGCAGCAAATGCGCAGAGTCCCATGCCGTCAATGTCTGTAAGCTTTCCTGAAAAAGCCTTTGCAGAACCGGAATCAACACTCTGAAGCTTCTTGCGTTCTTCATCCATGTTTGCCTTTGTGATCTTAGGAATGATCTGAACGAAGAGAACAACGCCGACAACTCCGAAGAGATATGCGATACCGTGACCTACTGTAACAGCAGCTTCACACTGTGCTGCGAGATCCGGATCTGCTGCATACTTGTTCTTAACAGTTTCCTTTGCTGCTGCAAAGCCCGGTGTTGTTGTAAGTGAACCGGAGAGCAGACCGTCGAGCATAGCGATGAATTCAGCGTCGCTGTTTTCTGCGCCGCGTCCGATAAAGAAGCATGCAAGGCAGGTGAGACCTGCTGAGAGAATAACCACAACACCCAGTAAAACATAGGATTTGAAGTTCATCTTGAGGTTCTTGAAGAACTTAGGTCCTGCAATAAAGCCTACTGATGTAACGAACAGTATAAGACCTACGTTTTCTACGATCTTCAGGGCGTTTGAAGTCATTGCGCTTACTTCTGCGGATTTGTCAAGCTGCATCTGTATGTCAGGGTAGAACAGTGCACCAAAAAGAAGCGCTACGATAAATACGCCGGCAGTGCCGAGGGACACACCCTTTATAGTGATGCGTCCGAGTAAAAAACCAAGTGCGATAATAGCCATGATAGAGAACATCAGAAAGGATACTCCCGATATTCTAATAACTCCATCGAACAATTCCATAAATTAAATCTTCTCCTTCAAAAATCAGATTCCGCTTTTGTTTCCGCGATAATCCGGCAGTAACATTGGTGATACTGCGTCTGTCTTGATGCCTGCTGCTTCACGTTCAGCGTCATACTTTTCGATGTGTGAAAGTGTGAGCTTGCCAACTGTTACGTTCTTTGATGCAGCAGCTGCGTTTATTCCGGCGTTGCGGCCGAATACGATAATGTCAAGAAGTGAGTTACCCATAAGACGGTTTCTGCCGTGGATTCCTCCTACAGCCTCGCCGGCAACAAAGAGGTTTTCAACGTTTGTTGTCATACCGTTTACGTTTATGTCAAGACCGCCGTTCTGGTAGTGGAGTGTCGGGTATATAAGGATAGGCTCCTTGCGGATGTCTATTCCGTAGCTTGCGAACATACGCATCATTGCAGGGATTCTCTTTTCGATAGTACCCTCGCCGCCGATTTTTTCGATCATAGGAGTATCGAGCCATACAGCCTTTCCGCTACCTGTATCGATACCTGAGTTTCTGTCTGAGCATTCACGGATGATAGAAGCAGCAGCTACGTCACGTGTCTCGAGCGGATGCATGAATACCTTACCGTCGCAGTTGATGAGCTTTGCACCGAGTGAACGAACCTTTTCAGTAACAAGAGCACCGAAGATCTGCTGAGGATAAGCTGCACCTGTCGGATGATACTGGAGTGTGTCAGCATAGAGAAGCTTTGCGCCTGCTCTGTAGCCGAGAACAAGACCGTCTGCTGTAGCACCGTAGTGGTTTGATGTAGGGAAGCCCTGATAGTGCATACGTCCTGCACCGCCTGTAGCTATTACTACAGTCTTAGCACGTGCTACCATAAGCTCCTTTGTTTCCATGTTCATGAGAACTGCACCGGCAGCCTTTCCGTTTTCATCAAGGATAAGCTCTACAGCAGAAGTGAAGTCTACTACAGGGATACCGAGGTTGATTACTTCATCACGGAGTGTACGCATGATCTCAGCACCGGAGTAGTCCTTTGCAGCGTGCATTCTCTTACGTGAAGTACCGCCGCCGTGTGTTGTGATCATTGTGCCGTTTTCGTCCTTGTCGAACTCTACGCCGAGCTCGTTGAGCCACTTGATAGCGCCGGGAGCGTCGCAAACGAGCTTAGCAAGAAGCTCACGCTTAGCAGCAAAGTGACCGCCGCCAAATGCGTCTACGAAGTGAGTCGCAGGAGAGTCGTTTTCCTTGTCAGCTGCCTGGATACCACCTTCAGCCATCATTGTGTTTGCATCGCCCATACGGAGCTTTGTTACTATCATAGTATTTGCGCCTGCATTGTGTGCTTCAACTGCAGCTGAAGTACCTGCACCGCCGGCACCGATGATGAGAACGTCAACGTCGTACTTTACGTCGTTAAGATCAACATCAGAAGCCTTGATGCGGCTGTTTGCTTCGAGAAGCTCACAGAGTTCGTGAGGAACTACTTCGCCTTTGTTAGGGCCTACCTTAAGTGTGGAAAATTCGCTCTTCTTGTAGTCAGGATGATAAGCAGCAAGGAGCTCTTCCTTTTCCTGTGCTGTCATACGAGCAGGCTCATACGCAATATTTGCCTCTCTTGCAGCTTCAACCTTCTTTAACGATTCCTGAAATTCTGATGAATACATATTGGTTTGGCCTCCTTACTTTTCGATATCTCTGTTGTTGTAGAGTTCTTTGAGTTCTTCAATCGGCTTGCCCATAAGTGCTTCGATAAGCTCGGTAAATGTGCCGTTTTCGATTTCCTGAACACGGTTTTCAAGGTGTGCACTTGCAGGAGCAAGGTACTTACCGTTGATTCTTCTTGCGAGCATAGCTACCTGTGGATGTGAGATTCCGGCAGGGCAGCGTGAAGAACAAACACCGCACATTACGCAGTCAAATGATTCTTCTGCGCAGAGTTCGAATTCGCCTCTCTGAGCGTAAGCTATGTACTGCATTACGTTAAGAGACTGTGTACAGCTCTTTGTACATGCATTACATCCTACACATGCGTAGATCTCAGGATAGAGCTGCATCATTATCTGTTCTGTAGGCTTAACCTCTTCTATGTTGTAAACCTGCTTTACAAGAGGGAAGAAAGGAAGTGTAGCAACGTACATGTTTTCTTCAACCTTTGTCTGACAAGCAAGACATGTTCTAAGCTGAGTATCACCCTTGATACGGTAGATAGTTGCACATGCGCCGCAGAATCCGTTACGGCATCCGCATCCGCGGACAAGCTGGTAACCGGCATATTCCATAGCACGCATGATTGTGAGATGATCCGGAACAGTATACTGTTTACCGAACAGGTAAATATTTACCATATTTTCCATTGTATATAAACTCCTCTCGGTTTCTTTTAAAAATATTAATATTCGTCAGGAAGCTCGTCAACCTGATCGCAGCGGAATACAGGACCGTCCTTGCAGACATACTTTGAACCGATGTTGCAGCGGCCGCATTTTCCTACGCCGCACTTCATACGAAGCTCCATTGTTGTGTATACCTGTGTCTTATCAAAGCCTATTTCCTGAAGTCCTGCGAGTGTGAACTTGATCATTATCGGAGGTCCGCAGAGAATAGCTGTCTTGTCGGTTGAAAAACCGAGTTCCTTTACGTAGTTAGGAACAAAGCCAACGTGTCCGTTCCATTCAGGCTGTTCACGGTCGATAGTAAGGTGAACGTTTATGCCTTCATCCTTTACCCACTCGTCTATGATTTCCTTGTAGTCAACAAGGTCTTCCATACTTCTTGAACCGTAAACTATGTCGATCTTTCCGTAGCGGTCACGATAGTGACGGCAGTAGTTGATTACTGAACGAAGCGGAGCGAGACCGATACCGCCGGCGATAAAGAGCATATCCTTGCCTACAAACTCTGTATCAACAGGGAAAGCGTTTCCGTAAGGTCCGCGGATAGTAATCTGCTGACCTACCTCCATAGAGTGAAGCCACTGTGTAACGCATCCGCACTTCTTGATGGAAAACTCCATAAACTCTGTGTTTGTAGGTGATGAAGTAATTGAAAACATTGCTTCGCCTACACCCGGGATAGAGAGCATAGCGCACTGACCGGGCTTGTGATCAAAAGCCTTTTTTCCGTCGGGAGTAACAACTCTGAAGGTCTTTACGTCCGGAGTATCTATACGGATATCGGTTACTACGCCCACTACGGGGATAAGAGGATCTTTCATATCAGCCATTATTTGTTGCCTCCTAACTTTTTCATAACCTTGACGATGTTCATATTGATAGGGCACTTAGCCATGCAGCGTCCGCATCCTACGCAGCCGAAGATGCCTTCGTTGTTTGTAGGATAGTATACGAGCTTATGCATGAATCTCTGACGGAAACGTTCAAGCTGGCTGAGACGCGGATTGCCGTGAGCCATCTTTGTGAAGTCGGAGTACATGCATGAATCCCAGCAGCGGAAACGCTTTACTTCGCGTCCTGTGTTGAAATCCTTGATATCATAGCACTGGCATGTAGGACATACAAAAGTACATGTTCCGCATCCGAGGCATGATTCGGAAAGTGTATTCCACTCCGGAGCGTCGAAAAATTCCTTTGTCTTGTCTGCGCCGAATGCCTCTGCGCTGAGTCCTGAGAGAGGAAGCTTTGCAAGTCTTTCCTTGATAACTTCCTGCTGTGCTCTGGCAGCTTCACTGTCAGAATCCTCTGTAACGCCGTTTAAGCTATCGAGAAGAGCTGAGCCCTTTTCTGTCTTTGCTTCAAGATAGAGAGCGTCGTCTGTCTTGTAACATACGATATCGCCGGCAGGACTGGAAGCGTCTATGCCGAAAGTACCGCAGAAGCATGTTTCTGACGGCTTGTTACAAGCCATTGATATGATGATACCGTGTTCGCGGCGGTTCTTGTAAAATGTATCTACAGGCTCTGCAAGAAATACTCTGTCAAGTATTTCGAAGCTCTTCACATCACATGCACGAACGCCGAAAACAACGAAGTCTTCATATTCGTTTACCGGTTCGATGATCTCTATGTTCTTGCCTTCAACCTTGAAGTCAACGAGGTTTTCTGTCTGAGGAAAGAAGAAATCCTTAGCGCTTCTTACGGTATTTACTGCGTCGGAGAGAGTCTGTGTACCGTTGTATTTTTCAAACTTAGCGCCTGCCTCTGTGTCTACAGGCATATAGAGACTGTTCTTTGAAGCTATCTCAGAAAAAAGAAGGTTTAACTTGTCAAGTGATATTTTACGCATTATCTCCACCTCTTTCTACTGCTTCACTCGGTTCGATATCCTCTGTAGTATAGTCTACGATAGGAGCACGGCTTCCTGCTTCTGCACCTGCCTGATATTCGCCGTAGAACTCGTTTATGTCCTTTATGAACTTACGGTTGAGGAGATGAAGCGGGATATTCTGAGGACATACTCTTGAACATTCGCCGCAGTCTGTACATCTTCCTGCTACGTGGAAGGCACGGATAATGTGGAACATTTTTTCTTCGAAGGAGTCAGCTACAGCTTTGTTTTCAACACCTGAATCAGGATTGTCGAAAACGCACTTCTCGCATGAGCAAGCCGGACAGATGTTGCGGCATGCGTTACAGCGTATGCAGCGTGAAAGCTCATTCTGCCAGAAAGCAAAACGCTCATCCGGTGTCATTTTTTCAAGCTTTTCTACCTCGTCAAATCTTGCACTGTCGAGAACCTCGCCGTCTTCGCCGAGAAGCTCGTCATAAGCTGTGTGCTTCTTGGACTTACAGTTTATGCAGCGTTCAGCAAGCATATCGTTTCTTTCGAATGTGAGCTTTCCGTCGTAAAGAGTTTCTACAGCTACCTTGCCGTTTTCCTCGCTTACAGAAGCGATACCCTCAGAGCATGCTCTTACCTTGCTGTCGTCAAGCATTCCGTTACATGGTACGCCTACAACGTATACCTTTTCACGGTCAAATCTGTGTTCTGTGAGGAGCTGGTTGAAGCTGTAGGTATCGCATGGCTTTAAGAAAACCATTACCTTACCTTCGCTCTTTCCTGTCTCCTTGATAAGATATTTTGAGAAGTTTGCACCGCAGAAATCATTCCATACGAACTCCTTTTCGAGCTCTTCAGCTGAAGTGAAAACCGCAGGTGTCACATCATAGTCAAATTCTCCGTTTTTCCAGCCGATTACACGGTCTACTGTACCGTTTCCGAGTAATTCAGATGCCTTTGCTACGAGAACTTCGCGTTTTATTTCTTGCATCTCAAATCCTCCAGTCTCTTGTTTTCGCCGAGAGCAACGACCTTCTCAACAAAGTCGTTCATTGTTGCTGCAAACTTTGCACCTTCTGCAGCAGAAACCCACTCTACGCGTGTACGCTCTCTCTCGATACCAAGAAAATCAAGCATAGAGAAGAGAAGTGCCATACGACGGCGTGTAAAATAGTTTCCTGATGTATAGTGACAGTCTCCCGGATGGCATCCGCAGAGGATAACACCGTCAGCGCCGCGCTGGAAAGCACGGAGTATGAACATAGGGTTTACTCTGCATGAGCATGGAACACGTATGATCTTTACTTCTGCCGGATAGTTGAGTCTGTTGTTACCTGCAAGGTCAGCACCTGCGTAGGAACACCAGTTACAGCAGAATGCCACAATAAGCGGCTTATATTCGTTTACTTGCATATTGCGTCTACCTCCGCCATAATCTGTTTATTCATGAAGCCCTTAAGGTCCATAGCGCCTGACATACAAGCAACTGTACAGCAGCCGCAGCCCTGACAAACAGCTTCGTTTACAACTGCGATACGACGTATCTTTGTTGTTCTGTCCGGCATTCTGAATTCCTTATCCTGATATGTGATAGCGCCGTAAGGACAAACCTTTTCACATGTTGAACAGCCGTTACACATGTTTTCGTCTGAGTGAGCAACACAAGGGTTACCTGTGAGCTTATCCTTGGCGAGAAGTCCGATAACCTTGGAAGCTGCAGCGCCTGCCTGTGATACTGTTTCAGGGATATCCTTAGGACCCTGGCATGTACCTGAGAGGAATACGCCTGCTGTCGGGCTTTCTACAGGACGGAGCTTAGGATGAGCTTCTGTGAAGAAGTCGTTTGTATCCATACTTGCTGTGAGCATTGTTGCGAGCGGACGAGCTGACTTGTCAGGCTCTATTGCTGCAGCGAGAACAACGAGATCAGCGTCGATATGGAGCTGCTTTCCTGCAATAAGGTCGGAGGCCTGAACCTTGAGCTTGTTGCCTTCAGGTGAAACCTTTCCTACCATACCCTTGATATAGTGAACGCCGTATTCTTCAACTGCACGGCGATAGAACTCGTCAAAGTTCTTACCCGGTGTACGTACATCTATATAGAATACATAAACATCTGTGTCAGGATACTTGTCGCGTGTAAGCATAGCGTGCTTTGCAGTGTACATACAGCAGATCTTTGAGCAGTATTCCTTACCCTTTTCTGCACATGCATCACATCTTGAACCTACGCACTGTACAAACACGATAGTGTGCGGATGCTCGCCGTCAGAAGGACGGAGAAGCTTGCCGGCAGTAGGACCTGCAGCGTTTGTAAGTCTTTCGAATTCAAGTGAAGTTATAACGTCCTTGGACTGTGAGTATGCAAACTCATCAAACTTATCCATAGAGATAGGGTTAAAACCGGTTGCAGCTACGATAGCACCGTACTTTTCTTCGATAAATTCGTCCTTTGCCTGATAGTCTATAGCGCCTGCAGTACATACCTTGGAACATACACCGCACTTGCCTGTCTTGAGCATTGTACAGTAGTCAGCGTCGATAGTTGCTACCTTAGGAACTGCCTGTGCAAAAGGAATATATATAGCACGACGTGTGTCCATACCGAGGTTGAACTCGTTCGGAACCTTCTTCTGAGGACATTTTTCGGTACAAGCTCCGCATCCTGTACATATATCTTCCTTAACATAACGGGCACGACGCTTGATAGTAACGTCGAAGTTGCCTACGAAGCCCTTTATTTCGGATACCTCGCTGTATGAGAAGATTCTTATGTTTTCGTGCTGTGCAACCTCAACCATTTTTGGAGTGAGGATACAAGCTGCACAGTCGAGTGTAGGGAATGTCTTGTCGAGCTGAGCCATTTTACCGCCTATTGTAGGCTTTGTTTCAACGATATCAACAGGGAAGCCTGCATCGGCAATATCAAGAGCAGTCTGGATACCTGCTATACCGCCGCCGATAACAAGCGCACGCTTTGTTACAGGGCTTTCTCCCGGTGTGAGAGGTGTGTTGAGGTTTACCTTTGCTACTGCTGCTTTTCCGAGAATGATAGCCTTTTCTGTACCGATCGGTATTTCCTTGTGTACCCATGAACACTGTTCACGGATGTTTGCTATCTCTACCATGTATGAGTTAAGGCCTGCTGCAGCTGCAGTCTTGCGGAATGTAGCCTCGTGCATACGTGGAGAGCATGAGCAGACTACGATACCTGTAAGCTTGTGTTCAGCTATAGCGTCCTTGATTATGTCCTGTCCTGCCTGGGAGCACATATACTGATAGTCGGTGGAGAAAACAACACCCGGCTCATTTTTCAGTGCTTCGGCAACTGCTTTTACGTCTATCGTTCCGGCAATGTTAGTACCGCAATGACAGACAAATACTCCGATTCTCTGCATGGGAATATATTTCTCCTTTCTACTTGGAATATTTTCTCATAGCACTCATGAGAGCCTGCTGAGGAATCTCATCATCGATAAGTGCCGGAATCTGGTTTGCTGTGAGGTGGTTTGCGTCCTTTTCACGGATAACCGAGAGTCTTAACGCTTCAACAAGCTTTGCAGGTTCAACACCGCGCGGACATCTGTCTACGCATGCAAAGCATGAAAGACACTTGTAGATTGAGTCGGAGTTTCTGAGAGCTTCGATATCTCCTGTTTCAACCATGTATACAAACTGATGCGGATGATATTCCATCTCATCATATGAAGGGCATGTGCCGGAGCATTTTCCGCAGCGCATGCACTTGAGAGGATTTACACCGCTCATGCGAAGGATCTGTTCCTTCTGACGCTCTGTTTTATTAAGCATGCTATTAGTCCTCCTTTACGCCGAGTGCTACAGCAAGCAGCTCTGTAAAGTAAACAACAGGTATGGAGCTTCCGCTCTTTTCGAGGTTGTACTTGCAGAGAGGACAAGCAGTAACTATCATCTCAGCGCCGTGGTTTGCAGCACTGTCTGATACGGAGTTGCTCTTCTTCTTTGCAGAATCAGCATCCTCGAGTACTACGTAGCTGCCACAGCATTCGTTTCTTGCCGGATATACGACCGGCTCTGCGCCGAGTGCTCTTATGAAGTTTTCTATGATCGTTGGATTTTCCGGATCGTCAAAGTTCATTACCTTGCCGGGACGGAGAAGCATACATCCGTAGTAAGCGGCAATTTTTTTGCCGGTGAGGGGATTTTTTACAGCTTCTCTGATCTTGTCAAAGCCTACGGTGTCACGGAGCATTTCGAGATAGTGATATACCTGTGTTTCACCGTGGTAAGGTTCTGAAGGATCCTTATCCTGTGCCATATAAAGGTTTACTTTGTTTGCGAATTCTTCGTCTGTCTGCATAGCGTCATTTGTCTGCTTTATGACATTGTGACATGCTGAACAGACAGTAACGAGCGGCTGTTCTTCATCCCTTGCGGCAACAAGTGCACGGACACTGGAGAGCTTGGATGCAACCTCGTCCTTTGCAGAAACGAAGGAAGCGCCGCAGCACTGCCAGTCCTTGATCTCGCAAAGCTCTACGCCGAGGATTTCGGCGCATTTGCGAGCATAAAAATCAAGATCCTTTGCCTTTGTGCGGAGGGTACAGCCCGGGAAATAACTGACTTTCATTGTTTACCTCCAAAATAGTTTCAAGAGATTATACCATCTGTTCCGGATGGAATACCTCGTCAAATTTTTCCGCTGTAAGGAATCCTAACTCAACGCAGGCTTCCTTGAGGGAAATGTTGTCTTTATAAGCTTTTTTAGCTGTTTTTGCAGCGTTCTCATAACCGATGTACGGGTTGAGAGCTGTTACAAGCATAAGTGAGTTATGGAGATTGTGATGCATTTTTTCCTTGTCGGCAGTGATGCCTACTGCACAGTTCTTGTTGAAGGAGATTATTGCTTCAGCAAGGAGACGTGCGGACTGGAGGAAGTTATATGCAGCAACCGGCATGAATACGTTGAGCTCAAAGTTACCCTGAGAAGCAGCTACAGTAACTGCTGTATCATTGCCCATTACCTGAACGGCAACCATAGTTACAGCTTCGCACTGTGTCGGGTTTACCTTGCCCGGCATGATTGATGAACCCGGTTCGTTTTCAGGAATGCGGATCTCTCCGAGACCGTCACGCGGACCGGATGCGAGCCAGCGGATGTCGTTTGCGATCTTCATCATATCGCATGCAGTAGCCTTGATAGCACTGTGTGCAAACACGAATTCATCCTTTGATGTGAGAGCGTGGAACTTGTTAGGTGCAGTTACAAAAGGCTTTCCTGTAAGCTCTGCCACCTTAGCGGCAACAAGCTCTGAGAATCCCTTAGGAGCGTTAAGACCTGTGCCGACAGCTGTTCCGCCGAGTGCAAGCTCACAGAGAGGCTTTACAGACATTCTGAGGAGCTCTGCGTCTCTTTCGAGGCTTGAACGCCATCCGCTTATTTCCTGGCTGAATGTGATAGGTGTTGCGTCCTGGAGGTGTGTACGACCGGACTTTACGATTCCTTCGTTTTCAGCTTCGAGTCTTTTGAATGTTTCGATAAGTGTTTCAACAGCAGGAATAAGCTTATCTTCGATAGCGATAACTGCTGATATGTGCATAGCAGTCGGGAAAGTGTCGTTTGAAGACTGGCTCATGTTTATGTCATCGTTAGGATGAACAAGCTTCTTGTCAGCAAGCTGGTTTGCGCGGTTTGCGATAACCTCGTTTGCGTTCATGTTTGACTGTGTGCCTGAACCTGTCTGCCATACTACGAGAGGGAAGTGGCTGTTGAGCTCACCGGAGATAACCTCGTCGCATGCCTTTGTGATAACGCTGAGCTTTTCAGCTGTCATTTTTTCGCTCTTGAGCTCGTGATTTGCAAGAGCTGCTGCTTTTTTGAGAATTCCGAAAGCATGAGTTATTTCTCTTGGCATTGTTTCTATGTCAACGCCGATTTCAAAATTCTCATGGCTTCTCTGTGTCTGAGCTGCCCAGAGACGGTCAGCCGGAACTTTCATTTCGCCCATAGAATCATGTTCTATACGATATTCCATATTTTTTACCACCTTGATGATTAGATTTCGAGACTGTTGATAACCTGCTTGAGTGCATCTGCGCTGCGGCGGAGCTTAACCTGTTCTTCTTCTGTAAGAGGAACGTTAACCTTGCTGCGTACGCCCATTTTTCCTACGAGGTTGAGAGTGCTGAGACATACATCGTCAACGCCGTATTCGCCGTGCATCATTGTTGAAACAGGCATAGCTGTGTCGATACCGTGGAGAATGCGCTCGCAGATGTGGCATACTGAGATAGCTACTGCATAGAATGTAGCACCCTTGCGCTGGATTACCTGTCCGCCGGACTTTCTTACGAAGTCTTCAATCTCATCGTAGTTTACGTCAGGTGTTCCGAAGAACTTGCCGCACTCATCCATAGGGATACCGGAGATGTTTGCGAGGGACCACGGAACAAATGAAGAATCGCCATGCTCGCCGAATACGTAAGAGTGAACGTTGTTCTGGCTTACGTTGTAGCATTCGCTGAGCTTTGCACGAAGACGTGATGTGTCAATGATAGTGCCTGAACCGATGATGCGGTTTTCAGGAATACCTGAAAGCTTGCAGAATGTGTATGTCAGTACGTCAACAGGGTTGCTGACAATGATGTAGATCGCATCCGGAGCATGCTTTGTGATTTCAGGAATGATTGACTTTGTGATGTTTACGTTTGTCTGAGCAAGCTCAAGTCTTGTCTGACCGGGCTTTCTTGCGATGCCGGATGTGAGGATTACAATGTCTGAACCTTCAGCATCTTCATAGCTGCCCTGGTAGATTGAGCAAGGGTTGCAGAACGGTGTGCCCTGAATGATATCAAGAGCTTCGCCCTCTGCCTTTGCAGTATTGATATCGATCATTACGATCTCAGAAGCAATACCCATTACTGTAAGTGTGTACGCGATTGTGGAGCCGACGCTGCCGGCACCGATGATAGAAATTTTATTCATAGAATACACCTCTCCTACTTTACATATTTACATTTATTATATCACAATTGATATAATTGCGGAATTGCCAGTTTTGCATATTGGTATTGTATATATCGATATATGACGAACTAAATAACGGATTACTTTAAAGCCAGTTTTTTGTTAGATTTGCCGAAAAATTCAGAAACTGAAAAAAGGATAAAAACAGATGTTTATATTCCGTTTTTATCCTTTTTTTTTATGAAATTTATCTGTGGTATATATATCTTGTTTTATATAACCGGATTTTTTTCTATTAATTATAGTGAACGTCAGAATAAATCCGGCTTTCATAATTTGACATTTTACCCGTGATTATGATATAATCGACTGTATATGAAAAACATATAGCTATCAAAATAAAAAAGAACAGGAGATTGATTTTTTATGTCACACAGATCAGGCGGAGGACATCACCACGGAGGTTCTCACCACAACAGCTCTTTTCATCAAAGAACATATCACGGAGGATTGAATCACGGCAGTTCACATCGTCACCGTTCCAGGTACCATAGTCTGGCAGACAGCGACGGCGATATGGCTATGGCTCAGAATGCAGTTTCAAAGAAAGCAGGTATAGCAAGGCTTGCAGTTCTTATTCCTATGATGCTCATAAGCTTTCTTTTGTTTTTCAGAACATTAAGAAATTCCACTAACATAAAGCCGGAAAAAATCGAGCCGGTAAAATGTTCGCATTCAAGTCATATATCTGATTATTCCGGATTTTTTTCAGATACATCCGAGCTTGACAAGGCTCTTGAAACTTATAAAGAAAAAACAGGAGTATGTCCTTTTATATTTACTATTGATGAGGAAATATGGAGCGCACCGTTTGCAGAGCTTAAGGATTTTGCCTATGAGGTTTATATGGATAACGGGTATTTTTCAGATGAACAGCACTTGCTCGTTGTTTATTCCCAGCCGGCCGGCACCAAGGACCGTGGTACAAACTGGAGCTGTGATGTAATACAGGGCGACCGTACACTCGGAGTAATATCAGAAGATGATTTTTCAGAGTTTAAGAAAAAGCTTCAGGAAGAGCTCAGAGACAACAGCAACACCACAGAAGATGCCTTTATAAAAGCATTTACCAGAAAACCCGGACACAGAACATCCATGAAGATCAATATAGGCAGTATTTTTAATTCAATGCTCATGATAGGTGTCTGGAATATTGTTGTGTTCATACTGATAATATCGACTATCCTTGGTATGAAAAGTAAAAAAACAGGTGTTATAGAATATGGAAACGGGAAAAAAATGAACGTTTACGTTTTGTCGGAAGACGGCAGTCAGGCCAATCCATATGTGATCGGAAATGATTTTTCAAGTCCGCAAAACGCTCATCAGAATTCTGAAATGTCTGCAAGCCCGGAAAGTGATTTTTCAGCAAATGAATATGAAAAAGAAATATCCGAAGATTATGACGGACCGGAGATAGACTGATAATCTATAGTAAGAGAAAAAAATAAAAGCAGGCTCTGCTCGTGTGATAAAAATCATACGGGCAGAGCCTGTTTTTATAGTCATATTTATGACTCTTTTTTTAAAAAATATGTTGAATTCTTGAAAATACTGTGGTATAATATACAAATCATAAATGTCTTTAGAATTTTTTTTCGGGAGGATCTATATGCAAAAATTCAGAAAAATTTTAGCTGCTGTATCAGCATCGGCAGTTACAGCAGGTATGGCAGGTGTTATGCCTCAGTCATCATTGACACGGGTTTCGGCTGCTGATTCCGGAGAGTATTATTTTTATGATACTTTTGAAGACGGAGCAGACGGCTGGAGTGAAAGAGGAGGCTGCAGGGCAGGTGTTGAACAAGGCTCGGCGTATGCAGGTTCCGGAGCACTTTTATTATCAGGACGCAGAGAAGTGTGGAACGGCGGTCAGAAGGCTCTCAGTACAGCAACGTTTGAACCCGGCAAGGAATACGCCTTCAGTGCATGCTTTGCAAGCTTCAGCGGTGCAGAACAGACGGAGTTCAAGCTTACTCTTCAGTATAACGATGCAGCCGGAGAAACAAACTATTCCGAAATAGACATGAAGACCACTATCAAAGGTAAGTATGTACAGCTCTATAACCCGTCGTTCAGGATTCCTGAGGGTGCGACAGAGCTCATACTTATTGCTGAAACAACCGAAGAGATCTGTGATTTTTATGTAGATGAGATTATCGGGGCTGCTGCCGGCACGGAGATTGACGGACCTTTGCCGGTAAAGCTCGTATCCGGTGATATAGACGGTGACGGCCGTATAACAGTTGCGGATTTTGTACTTATGAAGAGCGGGATCCTCGGGGATTTTGAAGGCAAATACGTTAAGAAGGCAGATGTAAACATGAGCGGAGCGGTAAATACAAAGGATGCCATAATGCTTAAAGAATACCTCCTTGGAATGATAGATGCTTTTGAAAAGGGGGAAAATGACGCTCCGGATAATTCAGGAGATTTTCTTGCTCCCGATGAATATATGGCTCAGGCGTCAAAGCTCCTCACAACAAGCATACCTCAGGGTATAACGGCTGCTGCCAATGGTGCAGACTATGGTAATCTGAAAAAATACACATACTACTCTACAACAAGAGAGAGAGATACACCTGTAAACATACTCCTTCCGCCCGGATACAACGAGAATGAAAAATACCCTGTTCTCTATGCGATGCACGGTTACTGGGAAAATGAAGACTCACTTGTAAAGATGAGCGCTGCACAGAGACAGCTCGGAAATCTCATCAGGTCCGGTGAAGCTGAAAAAATGATCATAGTTTTCCCGTATATTTACACAAGCAAGACAATGCCGTCCTGTACAGGCATGGACCTTCAGAATTCACTTAACTACGATAACTTCATAAACGATCTTGTGACAGATCTTATGCCTTACGTTGAAAAGAATTTTTCAATAAAGACCGGCCGTGAAAACACAGCTATCACGGGCTTCTCAATGGGAGGAAGAGAATCGCTGTTTATTGGTCTTACACGCAGTGACCTGTTCGGATATGTCGGCTCTGCATGTCCGGCTCCCGGACTTACGCCGGGTGACCCGAATATGCATCCGGGCCAGCTGCAGGAAAATCAGCTAAAGCCTGCAAAAGAAATGCCGTATATGATACTTGTGACAGCAGGTTCAAACGATACCGTAGTTTATGACAGTCCTGCAAAGTATGACAAGCTTCTCACCAAAAACGGTGTAAACCATATGTTCCAGACTATTCCGGGAGGAGCTCACGGAGCAAACTCTGTAGAACCTCACTTCTACAATCTCCTCAGAATGCTGTTCAGGACATCGTGGTAAAAAAATATTATGCAAAGAGCATGTTCATGAGGAGCATGCTCTCGTTTTTTGCTGTTTCTTCAAGTTTAAGCATCAGTATAATGAAATATTTTTACTTAAATAGGTAATATATTTTCTTCATTGTCCGTTTCTATTGATTAAACAGATCGGCGCATGGTATAATGTACACATAAAAAAACCTGTGTTTGAGAGAGAAAAAATATTGATTTTTACAGTGTTTTTATGCTTGATATTTTTTCATTTACTGTATTTTCTGATGTGTCAGGAGGAATTAAAATGAATTTTAAAAAATCAGCTGCGGCAGTTCTCGCTGCGTGTACAGCTTCAGGTATTATGACGTTTTTTCCGGTACATGCGGCAGACGGTGCTGTTCCCGGAGATATTAACCTTGATGGGAGTGTAAACATAGCGGATCTGTGTTTTGTAAAGAGCGTACTTATAGAGGAAACTGCAGCGTCAGCGGCAGCTGATGTAAATGCAGACGGACATGTGAATACAGCTGATCTTGTTCTTCTTCAGAAATATTTTCTCGGTCTTGAGAAGAATCTTCCGGCTGTCAGACTCCCTCAGATGCCTTCTGATATATCGCCTTCACAGTATATGCAGCAGCTCAGAGAAAACCTTTCCACTCCTGAGCCGTCATATGCTTCCTCGAAGCAGCCGGATGTTGACTATGGAACTGTAAAGAAGATATCGTATTTTTCGACAACTGCAAACAGACAGAAGTCAGCAAACGTTATTTTGCCGGCAGGCTACAGCGAAAACGAAAAGTATCCTGTTATGTATGTGAACCACGGTATTTTCGGAGATGAAAACTCAATGCTTGAGGCAGGTATGGGTATACAGACTATTTCAGCCAATCTTGCAGCAAGAGGAGAGGCTGAAAAAATGATAATCGTATGCGGAAACATGTTCTCAAGCAGTACTATGGCTTCTCCGAGCGGTTTTGACGTGAACACTACCAAGGGCTATGACGCTTATCTTGACGATCTCACCAAGGATCTTATGCCATATATAGAGAAGAATTTTTCTGTAAAAACAGGCCGCGAAAACACAGCTATCACGGGCTTTTCAATGGGCGGCAGGGAGGCTCTCTATATCGGGATATCAAGGCCTGATATCTTCGGCTACATAGGAGGAGCATGTCCTGCACCGGGAATAACACCCACACAGGATAACTTCATGATACATCCCGGCTGTATGCAGGAAGCTGAATTCAAGACAGAAGAGGGTGCAAACCGGCCGTATGTGCTTATGATCTCAGGTGCGGCAATGGATGGCGTCGTAGGTGATCATCCTCAGCGCTATCATAACATTCTTACAAAAAACGGTTGTGACCATGTATGGCAGGAGGTGCCCCAGGGCGGTCACGACGGCGTTACGGTAAGAGCACACTTCTATAACTTTGCAAAGGCAGCGTTCAGAGCCGCCAAGGGTTAAAACGGATTTTCATAATTTTTCTCTTTTATTATAGTGAAAGTCAAAATAAATCTGACTTTCACTATAAAAAAACATCCTTTGTATCAGGTGGTACAAAGGATGTTTTTTTTAAAATTTTTTTACAGCGTGACTGTGGATTTAAGAGAGAATTATGTGTCATATTCAGCATAAGACCAGACAAATATTAAAAAAAGAACAAAAAATCAAAGAGTTGCTCACAATTTGTTTTGTACATAATAATGGTTATTGCACAATGAATATACATATAATTGTTATGTTTAATGAAGTTTTGAATGCGGTGGAAAAAGAATATGATTTTATTATTGACCTTATATGTAGAATGTAGTAGAATGATATCACGAAATTTAATAAAAAAGAGATAAATTTGCGACAATTAATAAGGAGATACAAAAAAATGAGAAATACTTTTGTGAAGCAGCATGATGCAACGGATTGCGCTGCAGCGTGTCTTGCTATGGTATGTCTTCATTATAGAAAAGAAACCACAATAACACAACTTCGTGATATGATGGGTACTGATCTGAAAGGAACAAACCTTGTAGGACTTTCCAGGTGTGTTGATGCTTTGGGTTTTACATCTCAGGCTGTCAGGGTTGACAGAGAGAATTTTTTATCAGACTTTACACTGCCTTGTATAGCTAACGTAATAACTAAAGAGGGATTAAGTCACTTTGTTGTTGTATTTAAAAAGATTCGTAAAAAAAATGTTGATTATGTTGTTATAGGAGACCCGGCCAGAGATCTTATGAAGATAACTCTTGACGAGTTTTATCAGACTTTTACTGGTACATTACTGATACTAAAACCAAACACAGCTTTTGAGTCAGGAAAAAATGAGAAAGGAAAAATCTTCAGCAGATTTATAAAGTTACTTCTCCCGCATAAGAAATTATTTGTTTATTCAATTATTGCTTCTCTGATACTGACGGTTCTGGGGATATGTTCATCCTTGTTCAATAAGATATTAATGGATGAAATACTACCATACAAGCTTGAGAATTCACTGTTGCTTGTAGTAATAGTCTTTGCAGTGTTAGCAGTTGTTCAAACGACTATAGGATTTGTAAGACAATGGATGATGATATATTTATCTCAGAAAATAGATATACCATTGTTGCTTGGTTATTTTGAGCATATATACAAGCTTCCTATGAAGTTCTTTGCTTCAAGAAAAACCGGCGATATCATAACAAGATTCAGCGATGCTTTTACGATAAAGGATATATTTACAAATATTGCTCTTACGCTCATTATAGATGTTGCCATGGCTCTTATTACGGGTATAATCCTTTTAAATATGAATCTTTCACTTTTCGGTATTATAATTTGTCTTACAATATGCAGCATTCTTCTTGTGTTTATTTTCAGGCAGCCCTATAAGAAAATCAATGAAGAACAGATGCAGCAATCATCTGCTCTCAATTCTCAGATTATTGAGGGATTAAGAGCAGTTGAAACTATAAAAGGAAATGCAAATGAAGATGCAGAATTAGAAAGCATTGAAAAAGAATACATAAAATCTCTTCGAATCGGGATGAAAGAAGGAATGCTTTCAACAGTACAGGGATCGATTTCGGGGTTGATATCTACAGCAGGAAATCTGATATTGATGTATTTTGGAATCAGACAGGTTATTGACGGAAATCTTACACTCGGAAGTTTTATGGCATTTACTACTATGGCAGAATACTTTATGGATCCTGTAGGAAGATTGGTAAGTCTGCAGCTTCAGATTCAGGAAGCTAATATATCTATGAAGAGAATTACGGAAATTCTTGATTATGATACAGAGCAGGCAGAGGGTGAATTTACCGAACTTGAAAGTGTCGATGGGGATATTGAAATTAACAATGTTACATTCAGATATGGAAACAGAAAGCCTGTTCTCAATAATATTTCATTTACAATTCCAAAAGGGAAAAAAGTCGCACTTGTCGGCGAAAGCGGGAGCGGAAAATCAACTATAGCAAAGCTTCTTCTAAAGTATTATGAACCTGAAAACGGAGAAATCTTGATTGATGGTGTTGATATTAATGAATACGAAAACGAATCTGTCAGAAGAACAATTTCATATGTTCCACAGACGATTGAACTATTTTCAAAGAGTATTTATGATAATATAAGAGTTTCAAAAATGAACTCAACTCTTGAAGAAGTGAAACAAGCTGCAAAAGAAGCTGATGCTCATGATTTTATAAAGAAATTGCCTATGCAGTATCATACATATCTGCAAGAGGCAGGAAATGGCCTTAGCGGTGGTGAAAAACAGCGTATAGCGCTTGCAAGAGCTTTTCTCAAAAAGAGTAATTTTTATATTCTTGATGAGTCTACAAGTAATCTTGATTTTGCTACGGAAAATATCATTTTTGATATGATTTATAATAAGTTCAGGAATAAGTCCATGCTTATTATTGCACATCGTCTTGCAACAATAAGAAATTGTGATTTGATACTTGTTCTTGATAAGGGTGAAATCATTGAACAGGGAACACATGATGAATTGCTTGCTATGAACGGCAGATACAGCCGTTTGTGGAATATGCAGCAAGGAAATTTTGTGATAGAAGATGAAAAAACAGAGCAAGAGTTCGGAGTCAATGATAACGAAATTGATGATGAGGATACACTCTGTTATATTTAACTACAGGTGATAATGTCCAGACGTCGGACAATCACATATATTTCTGTGCGGTGCGCAACGTATGGAAAGGAAAAATGAAAAACAAATTAAAGAAAGGGGTATCTTCAGAAAGATACTTGATGGTGAACATTATGGAAATGTGTTATGACGGAAAACTTGTGATGCCTGCAAATTGTGCAGTTATCAGTGAAGAAGAGATGACTTATGTTGATGGTGGATGGGCTATTGAACCACATTGGTGGGGATATTATGTGTATCTTACCAACACAGAAACAAAATTGTTGAATACTTGTCAAGAAAATATTGGCCTTCCGTGGATTATTGAAAAAATATCAACGGCAATGACTACTAATAAGAATAAAGGATATGGAGTAAAGATTAAAATGAAGGGGTTAGGTGCAATGGCTGTTTGCAATGGCGCAACAGCTTTAACTTCTAAAAATTATAAAACAGCAACTAAAAACAAAATAATTCTCTGATTTTTATCTGTGTATTACTAAATATGAAAAATAAATTAAAGAAAGTAGTATCTTTAGTAAAAAAGATATCGAAAGGTGAACATTATGGAAAAATGTTATGATGGAAAACTTGTGATGCCTGCAAATTATGCAGCTGTAAGTGAAGAAGAGATGACTTACATTGATGGTGGATTTTCTACCGAAACTCATGTGTGGGGCATGACTTTTTATTTTTCACATTCAGAGACGGAGAAAATCAGAAACGTTCAAAAATTTAGCTCTTCTGAATTAGTAAAAGGATTGCCGGGATTTGCAAAATTAGGGATTAAGGCGGTAAGAGCATACATAGGATACAAGGATAAGGGCAAAGGTGTCAAGATGAATATCTTATGGAATGGAGTGAACATAGGTATTTACAGCAGATAATTGCGCCTTAAAATAAGGTGAAATGAGTGCTGGTATTTTGCCTGAAAGTAAAAATTATCATTTCGTTTATTAATAGCTATTTACATGACAGATGAGGATTAAAGTCCCCATCTGTCATGCATTATTAATTTAAAGTGTTTTTTTCAAATGATGTATCTTCCAGAAAAGTGCATGGCTTTAATCTTGCTTTGGATATTATAGATGTTTATAAAATGAATATATAACGTTAAGTGTAAACATATTTGTTATCTGATTTTAATTTGCACCTATATACTGCAAATATGATTATTAATCGTTACAAAAAATACATTAACAAAAAATGGAGAATTCTATGAGTAAAACAATAACAATTAGTGAAAACAAAAATCTTAAACTTACAAATGTAGTAATCAGAGAAATTAATTTTGAAGAAGATATTGAACTAAATACAGTAGTTCTTCAAATGGAAAATTATATCAAGGCTAAAGGTGCAGTTCCATTAGGACCTTTAGTACAAAAGACTGTATATAGTATTGATGATACAGGACAATTAGATATTCATATGTACATTATGAGACAAGCTAACAATTTCATCAATAATGTAGAATCACCATATACAACGGAGGCCGTTCTTCGTGTTAAAAACTGCATGTATGCCCGGTATATCGGACCAGAAGAAAACCTTAAATTTGCTTATGATAAAATAAATGTAACTGCGTTTGAGGAGGATATAGAGCTTTCTAATGAGAATTATACAATTTTTGTTGACCAGCAGGATGATGAGATAATAGCAGATATATTTGTGGAGAAAAAATCAAATGAGTAAAAAAAACATAAAGAATATGACTGAATTAAAAGATAGTCGGCTTCTCTATGAAAAAGATCTGCCACCTTTCGGATATATTATAGTTGCTCTTACAGCCATCCTTCTTATTGTGGTACTGATCTGGAGCGTTAATACGCCCAAAACATATGTCATAAAAAGTCGAGGAACAGTTGAAAGCGTTAATAAGAATTATATTATGTCTGCATATACAGGCGAGATTAATCAGATGAATATATCTGAGGGTAGCTTTGTTGAAGAAGGTGATGTTCTGTTTACTATAAAAAGCACCGATCTTGATTTACAGAAAGAGCAGATAACAGGTCAGGTTGAAGTATATACCGAAAATATCAGGCAGTTAAAAAAACTTGAGAAATCGGTTATGGACGGTAAGAATTACTTTGATGTAACCCAAGAAAGCGATCGACAGTACTATAATCAGTATGAAACTTATATGAGTCAGATTAAGCAGAATGACTTAGATGTAAGCACATACAAAAGCTATGGTTATACTGACGCACAAATAGAGGCAGAGCTTGAAAAAAATTCTGCAAAAATTTCCGAGATTTACTATTCAACCTTAAAAACAATTAACGAAAGTATTATGCAGTATGAAAATGAGATTGACAAGCTGAATATTCAGAATGAAGCTATAATTAACGGTCAATCTGAATATCAGGTCTTGGCAAATGCTTCCGGTATTGTGCATATGATCAATGATTACAAAGAAGGTATGGTAGTACAGGCAGCCAGTGCCATAGGAAGTATTGCCAATGAAAACGATGAGTATGTGATAACAGCATATCTTGGAGTTGGAGATAAGCCAAGAGTATCACTGGGTGATGATGTGAATATTGAGGTTGTAGGACTTGCACAGAATACCTACGGAAATTTAAAAGGCAAGCTTATGTCGATTGATAATGACGTAACTGCAAGTCAGGACGGAAAAGAAACTTTCTTTAAGTCTAAAATATCTGTAGATACACCATATCTTATAAGCAGTAAAGGAAATAAAGTGAATATATCGAACGGTATGGCTGTAGAAGCTCGTATAATATATGATGAACTTTCATATTTTGATTATTTCCTTGAATCTATAGGTATACTTACGAGGGATTAATATATGAAAAGAATAATAAGTGCTGTATCATCAGTGGTAATGGTTTTATGCTTTGGTTCATTTCAGGTCTTGGCTAATGATTATATTCAGGATGAGATAACATCAGTAGTTACAAATGTTTCAGATGAACAGTCGGAACCTGTGGAATCTGTGAATCCTGAGATAACAACAGTTGTTTCAGATGTTACTTATCGGGAAGAAACAATAGAGGTCACAACCATTTCCGAAGAGCAGGTCATAACTGAAACAACAATACCAAAAGAAATAACGAATATTCCAGATGCTACTGAAGAAGATGCGGATGATTTTGATGAGCTGACAACGGAGTATATTCCAGTTGAAGATATTGAATTAACAGATTATAACTCTGAAATGTATGTTAAAGATGTTCAGAATCTTTCTGCAATGGTGTTTCCACAGAATGCAACAGAGCAGAGTGTTAAGTATTTTTCAACAAATACGGGAGTTGCAACGATAAACAAATCCGGAAAAATAACTGCTGTTGGAAAAGGTTCGTGTCAGATTTATGTAACGTGTGGCGGATTAAGTGTTTATTATAATCTGATTGTAAAAGTAAAGACAGAAGCTATTGAAGTAAAAAACAAGTTTGTAGTTATAAAGCCTGGTCAGGAGTATGCTCTTGAAGCAAGTGTAAAGCCATCCGGAGCATCGCAAAGTCTGAAATTCAAGTCTAAAGATGAGACAATTGCTACTGTTAGTTCTGATGGTATAATCCGGGCTGAATCAATAGGAAATACATCAATAACAGTTTCTAACGAAGATTCTATAATTGTGGTGAATGTCGTAGTCAGTACCGAAAATATAAGCGAGGAAAATGAGATTGATTTTAAATATACCGATAATAAAACAATAACATCTATTGATAGTGTTGTAGAAAAAATCAGAAACTCTGATAGTAATATTATTATATTGGAAGATGTAGATATATTGACTTGTTCGGTGCTGAAAGAGATTTATGGAACAGAAAAAGAGATTATCGTAGAGCATGATGATTATGCTATAAGAATCAGAGGTCAGGACATATTCAATGCTCAGAATGAATTGAATACAAAATTGAATGTTTCTTCGACAGAAAATGGTGCAACAGTAACAGTTGTCTATGAAGGTAATCTTCCTGGTACAATCAGTGTGAGATTGAAAAATTGTTCTGAAAAATACAAGTATTTTTATTTGCTGGATAATAATACAAATCAATATAAGAAAATAAATTCATTATCAAACAATGAATTTAAAATAAATAGTTGTGGAGAATATTTGCTTTCCAAAAAGGAAATAAGAAAAAACGAAATCAATATTATATGGATTTTAGCTGGAGCAGGAACAATTCTTGTTATGTCTGTAATATATATATTCACGAAGAAAAAGTATTGGTTCTGGTAATAGTTTAATTAAAAACCGAAATACAGTAAAAAACATAGGGCTAATATAAAAATAATATTATACTAAAGTATAACGTAAACCAACTAAAAAGAGAGAAGAGAATTATACTATGACAGAAATCCAAAGATTAAAATCTATATTTGTATCATCATGGATAATTAATCTGAACTGCATTATTTAAATGATGTATCTTCCGGCAAAGTGTGTGGGGATGATATCGCTATGGAAGACTTCATCGTTTCTTGCGTTTTGTATATATTGTTTTGTGATATATCTTGGTGTCATGGTAAATAAAAATAATGACGCAAAATATCTATGTGGAAAAGATGTAGGTATTTTTTTTTATCCTATGATAAGAGTGTTAAATAGTATGGAAAAATATACAAAAAACAATGACAGATCATAGTAAACTTAAAAAAGTCAGTCCCGGATGTGTATCCACGACTGACTTTTTATGAGTATTCATGTAAGTGCGGAAGGCAGACTGATCAATTAATGGTTAGTCTGCCTTCCGTTTGATTTTATTGATTTCCGGACTTATAGTACAGCATACAGTGACAATAGCCTTCAAAATCAGGATCGGCTATCTGGTCACGGAATTCCTTGCACATACATCTGTTTTCTTCAGTGCGTTCAAGGCGGCACGGACAGTAGCCGCCTGTGCGTTTAAGTCCTTCTTTTATTGTGTTTACTGTTTCGGTATCAGGGTTAAGTGAAACTACGGGTTTCATTGTTCATCAACGCTCCTTTCTGATGATACAGGGTTTTTAAAGCTTTTATCTCTCGACTTGTATAGCTCCACAAGAAACATATTATCAAGCTTTGAAAAGCTGTATTCCTTGCGGCATATAAGGACATCCTTGTATATTCTTTCCTCGTTTTCAAGTTCCTTCATTATAAGACCGTACTTTTCAAGCTCGGATGCGGCGTCAGGGGAGTCCATTATGAATGTACAGGGGTTGTTATTAAGAAGTGAACACAGGCTTGCTCGCTGATTTATAAAGATGCGTTTGTGCGAATCAAGCGTCAGCTCTCCCTTGCGGACCTCTGACTGCTGAAGCTGGGGAACGTAAGGATCAGCGTAAGCGATCTCTGTGTATCCTTCAAGCTCCTTGAGTGTTATTTTTGATTTTTTTGCTAAGGGGTTTTTTCTGCTTATGATCATAACCCGGCGAAACCTGGCTATGTCTGAGGCTTTGAGATTTTTTTCATCAAACATTGCCTGAAAATGCTTTTCATATACATCTGCGTAGCGTATTATTGCAAGCTTGTAGTTTTCCTGTGTAACGCCCGTTATTGCCGGATAGGAGCTTGTTTCCCTGTAGAAGAACTCTATGTCAGGCTCATCGGCAAGAGCGGCAGAAAAGTTGGCGAAAGCGTTGGCTATATAATGTGCATGTGGAACAGATATTGAAAATCTTTTTTTTGAGGGTGCACCTTTACGGAAGGTACCTTCAAGATTTTCGACCTGTTCGAGAATATTTCCGGCATACAGCATGAAGGTTTCACCCTCTGCAGTAAGCGTCATTCCACGGGCGCTTCTTTCGAATATTTTTATGTTGAGTGTTGATTCGAGTTCCTTTATCGCTCTGCTGAGATTCGGCTGACCGATGACCAGCTTCTCGGCAGCTCTGTTTATAGAACCGGTTCTGGCTACTTCTACGGCATACTTTATGTGTAACAGATTCATATATACCTCCTGTGCCGGTGTTTGATAATTATATTATTAATAATATTGCCTTGCACATCCGTTCCCTGCGGTCACTGCGTGCATATAGGCTAATAGTGAACAACAGAAAAAACGCTGATACTTATTATAATTATACCATAAAATGCTTTTATGCGCAATGCTGATTTTACCCTTGCTCATCAGCATCAGCCCGGGAGGCAGGAGCTTTTAAAAGAAGGTGCAAACCGGGAAAATATACTTTTTTTATTTTCTTAAAAAACTATAGTGAAAGTCAGATAAATCTGACTTTCACTATAGCATGACTATCCGGCTGTCTCCACAAGTGCTTTGCCGATATCGCTGAAAAACCATCTTCCGCTGTTACGGCTGTATATTCCGAACGGCTCGCTGCCTGCGTATGCGCCGTTGTCCCACCATACACATGGGATGCCGTATTCTTTGGCTTTTCCGACATAATACTTTGTCCAGTCAACTCTTGCTTCGGTATTATCTCTGTTAACACAGCCCATTTCTCCGATTATTACAGGAATGTTTTTATCAAGAAAATACGCCTTCAGGTTGTCCATAAGAGTGTCTATTTCCGCTGTGCAGGACTTATCGCTGCTGCTCCATTCGGAAACGCCCTGTGATTTATCGGCAAGAGCAAAGTTGTAGGGTATGTATGCATGAACAGAAACGATTATCTTATCGTCGTTTTCGGGGACTGTCATTGCGGCAAATGTTTTTTCTATAGGGCTTGCCGCATATGTGGGGATCATAAGGCATCTTCCGGGATTGTTTCCGCCAAGGCCTCTTATGGTTTCGACAAAAGCAGCGTTGAGCTTGTTTACGACCTGCTGACCTTCCTCGTCACCGCCGTTCCATTCATATACGGTATCTCTTTTTCTTGGTTCGTTGAGCCCTTCAAAAATAAGCGACTCTCCGTATCCCTCGAAGCGGTTTCCTATCTGCGTCCATAACCTGGTAAGCTGCTCCTTGTTGGATTCAAAGTGTGCTTCATCAGGGAACAGCCACTCTTCATGATGCGTGTTCAGAATAACAAACATTCCTGAGTTTATACCGTAGTCAACTATCTCGTTTACACGGTCAAGCCACTGTTCGTCTATGGTATATGTTCCGTCATCAGACAGATGTTCACCCCATGAAACAGGTACGCGCAGAACGTTGAAGCCTGATTCGGATATGTTTTTGATTATATCTTCAGATGTGATGGGATTTCCCCAGCCTTTTTCGTATTCGTCAACCCCTAACCCCTTTTTTCCCATGACTGATTCCATGGTGTTTCCAAGGGACCAGCCTATTTTCATTTCGCTGACAAGCTCTGCTGCAGTAATGTCACGCATTTTCTGAGAAACTGCAGGCTTTGAAGAGGAAGTTTCAGGTTTTTTTTCAGAGCTTTCTGTACATGAGCAAAAAACGCATGAAGCAAGTGATAACATAAGCAATGTTTTTGAGAACTTATTCATTTCGGATACTCCTTTAAAAAAATCAAAGCTGTAACGAGAGACAAATCCAAAACGTTACAGCTTGATGTTGGTTATAAAAAGTCGGATGATATCTGGGCGCTGTCGTTACTTTGCCTTGCTGTGTTCAAGAAATCTGTACACGATAGCTGCGAGAGCTGCGCCGACAAAAGGTCCTGCTATAAATACCCACAGGCATGAAACGGGTGCCTGATTTCCTTCAAGGAGACATGCTAATGCAGGGCCAAGACTTCTTGCAGGGTTTACTGAAGTACCGGTAAGACCTATACCGAAAATATGTACGAGTGTGAGCGTAAATCCGATAACCACTCCGCCAAATGAGCCATGTCCGGCTTTTCTGGAAGTGACTCCGAGAATAGTCAGAACAAAAACAAAGGTGAGAAAGGCTTCTGTTATAAGTCCTGCAGCTGCACTGTCGCTTACGCTGCCAAGACCGTTAGCACCGAAGCTTCCGGTTTTATCGTCGATTTTTCCAAAAGAGAAAATAAGTGCGAGAATACCTGAGCCGGCAATAGACCCGAGACACTGGGATATTACATAGCCTATAAACTCTGAAAACCTGATTCCTTTGTTTATCAGGACTCCGAGAGAAACTGCGGGGTTGATATGACATCCGGAAATGTTTCCTATGCAGTATGCCATGCCGACTATTACGAGACCAAAAGCAAGTGCGGTGAGAATATATCCGCATCCGCTTGCAGCGTCACAGCCTATAAGCATTGCTGTTCCGCACCCCAGGACAACAAGAACCATTGTGCCGATAAACTCGGCAATGAACTTTTTCATGTTTTCCATTGACAAACCTCCAATAACTAAGATATTATAGTGAACGTCAAAATAAATCTGACTTTCGCTATAAGTTTTAAGGACATTTTTTTCTTATAGTGATAAATTGTACAGGGAAAAAACGCCTTTATATGATTTTAACATATTTTTTTGCAAAAAGCAAGCTGAAGTGGTGATTTTTGTAGCTGAATCAGAGAAAAAAACAGTGTATGTCTGAGTAGTTTTTATGTATAACTTTGCGGTTCTCTGCGATTTCAATATAAAAAAGTTTGTTGTTTACAGCAGCTTTTCTATCAGGAAAATAAGATCGAGTATATTTATTTTTCCGTTTGAATCAATATCAGCGTTTTTCCGCTGTTCTTCTGTAAGCGTCTGTGTACCGAGAAGGGATTTTTTCAGAGCCATGATATCAGAGGCAGTTACGCTTCCGTCAGAGTTTACATCGCCGCTTGTATCAGCAGCAGACTTGTTTTCGGTTATGAATACACCGTAGTTTACACATGCTGCTCCCTGAAAATTAGTTCCGAGTGTGACGGTTTCACCGCTTGAAAAATTCTTTGAGTAAAGCTCAAACGTAACGTCGTTTGAACTGTGACATATCATTGATGTTTTTTCCCAGCTGTCAAGCCATGAAGGCGGAGGTGAAACTCTGGAGTCGAGAGCGGTGTATACCGTAATGTCTGTTCCTGCAGTAAATTCAGCCATATCTCCGGTATAGTTCTTTGAGCCGCATGCTGTGACAACTGCTTCAGCGCCGGTTATCTGTTCAGGGAAGTCGATGTATGTATAATCCCTGTCGCCAAATATCTGTGAGCCTGTTTTGGTGTTATCGGATATATACCAGGCGGTTTCGTTTGCAGCGTCTTTTATAAGCAGATTTTTTATAAGCCTGCCGTTTACAGGGATAGCGTCAGGTCCGAAAACAAAATTGTTTACGTTGAGAAGATAACCCTCGCCGCCAGTGAATTTTATATACAGAGTGTGTTTTTTGGAGATTTTTTTGATTCCGAAGGTGATATCCTGCCAGTCCTGCCAGCCTGATGTTCCGTTAAACTTTAAAGAGGCAACGGGCGAATTGCTCAGTGAGTCAAGATAAAGCTCTATACCGGCCGTGTCTCCTGCAAGACGTGCAGTAAAGCTCTGTGCTCCGTCACCGAAGTCAACGTTCCTGTATACGAGATAGTCGCCGTTTTCTATATATCCGATGTTTTGTCCGCCTTCACTGCAGTCTTCAGCTTTTATACCATACTGATCATCAAAGTCTTCCGCTTCGATAAGCTCAAAGGCTGATTTTGAAGGGAGAGGCTCGGACATTTCGGGGGAGAGCTTTACAACTCCGCTCGGAAATGAGTCAATAGTGAGGTCGTTTATATAGTACTCTATGTTTGTGTAGCCCTGACCGCAGTAGTCACCGTTTGTGTCACCGGGATCTGCAGGATCAAGTCCTCGTGCAAGCTCCCATTCGTCAGGCATTCCGTCGTTGTCCGTATCTTTTATTGTTTTGCTGAGAACGGATCCCGGATACTTGTAGACTGTTCCGCACTGAATCTTATACTTTGAGATGGTTGCCTGCTGTGTGCTGTCAGCTTCGCTGTACGGTGCCGTTCCGCTGAGGTTTCCTGTTCCTGTCATCGTCTCGTATGTAACCTGCTTGTCAACAGCGGTTCTGAGATCCGGAGAAATACCGTTTCCGGCATATTTTATAACGTTGTTGTAGGAGGCTTCGGCACTCTCTGCAGTCATTGCCGTGGATACGTTTTCTCCGTTTATCATTGTTGAAAATGCGCTGTTGCTGCGTGTGTTGGCTTCGTTCTTTCCGAGTCCCGACTTGTAGGTTACACCTGCCCAGTTGTTGTAGGTGATGCTTCCGTATACTGAGCCGTCCTTGTTCAGCATACGGTTCCCTGTCAGATAGATACTGAAGTTCTGCGGATTTGTTGAGCTGTCTACATTAACGTAACGGAGTCCGCCGGTAGTTCCGTTTCCCATTTTCAGTGTGTTTCCGACGTAGTTGAGGTGGCCTATAGTTCCGTAGGCTGTTTCATATGCCCAGTTGTATATTACGTTGTTGGTAAAGTCAGCTGTTTTTGTTCCGGGAATCTTTCCTCTGAAGTTTCTGGATACGTTGTGTACTATAAGGTTGTGGTCAAAAGTAAGATAGCCGTTTCCCATCATCATTCCGAAGCCGTGTATTCCCTTGCTGTGACCGCCCCATGAGTCCGATGGTCCGATGATGCTGTACTGTACAGTATAGTATTCGTTGTTTGAGTACAGACCCCACTGTTCGTCAGTTGTCCAGCTCATGGAACAGTGGTCTATTATGGAGTTTGAGCCTTTTGCACCGCCCCATGCGTCGTTTCCGCTGCTTGTTGATTTGTACGGTCCGGGTCTGGAGCTGATATAGCGGCAGATGATATTATCGCCCGCCATGCCAAGCTTATAGTTCTTGAGAGTGATTCCCGAACCGCCTGGTGCAGTCTGACCTGCGATAGTCACGTTGCTTGAAACGAGGATATTTCCTTCAAGCTCTATAGTTCCGCTTACGTCAAAAACAACTATTCGGTTCGGCTTGCTTACCGCATCACGGAACGAGCCTTCTCCGCTGTCGTTGAGGTTAGTAACGTGTACGACCTCACCGCCTCTTCCGCCTGTAGCATATTTTCCGCCTCCTACTGCTCCCGGAAACGCAGGGACAGAGGCAGCAGCCTTTGCAGTATCTATACCGTCCTCTGAAAATCCGGCAAAAGCCGGTACAGTCATAAGAAGACCGGTCATAACTGCCAGTGCTTTTTTAAGTTTTGTTTTCATTACACACACACTCCTTACAAATATAAAAATATTTTTCGTTTACTATAGCTATTTCTTAAAATTCAAATCTATCAGTGAGTTCATTATATCATAATTTTTTCGGGAAAACAATACAATAAAATCACGGAAATGATGTATCAAGAGCGGCAGGAAAAGAAATGAAAACGGCACCTCTGTGCGAGATGCCGTTGCTTTTTATTGGGGGAGCGAATGTTTCTTCTCTGAGATTCTTATTAAAGCTCTGTTTTGTTGATTGCCTTGAAAAAAAGTGGTATAATGAAATATAACGTACAGGCCAAAGTGATGAATGGGAAAGGGAAATAAAATGAACAAAAAGCTTTTGAACAAAAAACGAAATAAGATTTTTCTGATAGTCCTGATATTTTTTGTACTTGCTTTTACACCTTTGCTGATATATTCAAACTATCATATAGAAGTTGAAAATATTACGTTTAAAAACAAGGATATTCCGGAAGCTTTTAACGGGACAAGGATAGCACATCTGTCTGATTATCACAACCATGGCGGAAAATACGATGACAGGCTGGTAAGGGTTGTAGCGGATTCAGAGCCGGATTATATTTTTATTACAGGGGACATGGTTGACAGAAGCTTTACCAATACTGATAAAACCAACAGCTTCCTGAAGAAAATCTCCAGTATAGCACCGTGTTATTTAGTATGGGGAAATCATGAAATGGAGATTGAAGCTTCCGAACTTGAGAAAATCAAGTCCTGCGCAGAAAGCTGCGGAATCAGCATTCTTAATGATGATTTTACAAGATTATATAAGGATAACGAGTATATTTCAGTTACGGGAAATTATAATTATATTGAAGCTGTAACCGGGTACGGCAAGGACGAATTCAATATCTGGCTGCATCATTTTCCTGAAGATTTTGAAATGATAGCAGACAGCACCGGAAAATCCGGGCATCAGATGGATCTGATGTTTTCGGGACATGCTCACGGCGGATTGATAGGACTGCCTTTTGTCGGAGGGCTTATTGCTCCGGGTCAGGGGATATTTCCTGAGTATATTTCAGGGATATATGAGTATAATGGTTCATCGATGATAGTGAGCAGGGGTGTTGGCAACAGTTCAACCACACTGAGGCTTTTTAACCCTTTTCATGTAGTGATATGTACTCTGGAGAGCTCTGTAAAAAGCTATTCCTGACCGGTGCTGATCTTTTTTCCTAAATGAAACGCGAGCCATGAGGTTATCGGTACTGTAATATACATAATCAAAATATCAGCTATTAAGTTAAAATGTGATAGCGCTGAAATAATTATTAAAAACACAAATGATGCAATCAGCGTATATCTGCTGTTGAATTTTTTCTCTTCCTTTTCAATGGTTTTGTTTGAAAAGCGTCTTACTATAAGCATCAGGATCAATGAGAAAATAACTCCGAGTATAACAGTGGATAATTCGCTGATAAAGAAAGCAAACGAGTTTACACCTGAAGAAACAAGTGATACAAAAGGTGAAAAGTCAGCGCCATCAATAGAGAGCTCTGAAGTAGTTTTATTTCCGGAATCTGATTTGATAAGACCATTTATTATGATCAACTGAATTATACTTAATACAGTAAATGAAGCACAATACTGCAGAATTGATTTTTTTGAGCGCATGGTTTATCTCCTTAATTTTTTAAAAAAAGTATAACATGAAAAATATAGGAGTGTCAAGAGTTTGGTGGGGAGTGGATTTCTTGTGTTTTGATGACAAATAGAGTATAATGTACTTATTGATAAATAAGAATTTACTTGGAGGATATTATTATGAACAATGAGAACAAAGGAAAGAAAGAACCATGGAGAATTATTGCTTTTATAATTTCCGTGTTATTTATAGTATTTATGTGGGTGAAAAATGATATTGTAAATATTTATACTACTATGCCTGAAGAACAAGCCGTTCCTCTTATTGCGACCACGCTTGCAGTTTATCTCGTTAAGGTTGCAGTCATTTCAGGTGGAATTTTGCTGATTAAGTGGATTGTCGGAAAGATCAGAAAATAATTAAGCCGGGTCTGATATGCAAAGCTTATGCGTCAGTATGATGATATTTTCGCATATACGGTTGTAAATAGTACTTATCTGTTTGAGTATTATTTTCCGATGATAAGTATAGTATAATGAATTTAGTGATAAATAAGAGACGGATTGGAGTGTAGGTATGGATTTTATAATTGAACTGGTATTTGAATTAATTGCGGAAGGAACAGTAGAGTTAAGTAAGAGTACAAAAGTGCCAAAGTTAATCAGATATCCGTTAATTGTGATTATTGTGTTGTTTGTTACAGGCATATTTGGAATTATATTATTTGCCGGATTAATGCTGCTTAAAGAAAATGTCATTTTAGGAATAGTATTAATTGCAATTGCTTTATTAATGTTGGTTATGGGTATTGTGAAATTCAGGAAAGGTCATCTCAAATGATTTTTAATATGACCTTTCCGTTTTTCGAAAGGAAAGCTTCAAGCATATCTGAACGCTTTCTGTCATACCGCCATTTGTAGTCGCTGTGATACGCTAAGTCAATACATTCTATATCCTCAGGCTTTGAAAAAAGGGCACTGAAATATTTTTCATTGAAAAAAATGAAGATATGATAAAATACAAGTGTAAATTTATTTCTTTAGAGAGGTTTTTTATGAAAAAGAGAAGAATTATCATTAGCCTTATAATTGTGATTTTGTTTTCAGCAGCAGGCTTTTTTATTACTGCTGTAATTCCGGCAAAATTTGAAAAAAACGATATTCGAAGTGAATTCCCCTTAAAGAATGAAACGGAATATGACCGTGAAAATGTCAGAAGATATGCAGAATATGCTTCCGAATATCTTCAGAATGATACTTTCAGATTTCTTTCACCTGAGAATGGAGACAGTGCAACAGACTGCGCAAATTTTGTTTCGCAGTGTCTGTATGCCGGAGGCTTCAAAATGACTGATGAATGGTATATGAAAAAATACAGTGAAACAGTTCCTGAGATAAAACGAATAACAGATAAAATCACTTTAACTCTCAGACGATTTATCAGTTCGTCATTTGATTTATGTGAGGGAAATGACTATACTGACACAAATTATATGTGGACGTATACCTGGTCCTGTGCAGGCGAACAGATTGATTTTTTTGAAGACAATTTTGCGGAGAAAACCTTTGAAGTTAATGATTTCGGTAAGTTTTCTGATACTGTAAAAAATGAAAATATTAAAACAGGAGATATTATTTATCAGAGCATCGGAAATATATATCATGTTGTTATTGTTTCAAAAGTTTCTGATGACGGAACAGTTTACATATCATCTCACAATCCACCGCTGTTTGACTGTGAAATCAATAAAGACTCCTGGACTAAGAGAGGTTTTTCGGGAGGGGCTGTTATTCTTAAAATTAAAGATAAATTAACCTGAATTTTAAAAAAAAATTCAGGTTAAGGATGGATATTAACTTTGTTCCAATCATTACTCTGTACGTACGAAACTCGTATACGGCGTTACAACTGTGTTAAGTATACACTCATTCGATAAGTAACATTCAAGCGGATAGACTTGGACTAGTCTATCCGCTTTCGTTATTGATAACAATTTAAGTGTCAGAATAAAATATCAATCTTATTTTATTTCATTATAATAAAGTGTGTATTTGTTTTCAATTGATTTTAAAAGTTCCTCAGTTGTAATTTCATTATTAAAATATGCGCCAACCTCATCAATTATCGAATTCCATAAAGAATTATTATCGAACTCTACAACACTCGCTTCGTTCACAAGATTTTTTATATTTTCGATTTGTTTCCCTTTTAAATTAAGACTATCTGCAATTTTGTCAAAAGATGAGGTTTTCAAAGGAATAAAAGGAGAAACGCTATTTTGAATCTGATCATCTAGCAGCATTTTAATAAACTGAACGGCTCCATTAGTGTTTTCAGAAGATTCAAAAATCGCTACAGAATACATGGTTAATTTTCAAAGTAAACGCAACACTCTTGCATTTACTTTGAAGGTGTTGCGTTTACTTTGAAAATTCGCTATTTCGGGACAATGGGAATTTTTTCTGATGCAGGTATTGACTTTTTTGAAAATATCGCATATAATATTAGTAACAGAACCCGACACGCCTCTTAACAATGCGTACCACGTCGGGTCGTTTAATTATTAGGGGACTTTACTATGGAGTTAAAAGAACATCAGCCGTCTATGAGTGTTGACGAACAGCTTGAAAACCTAAAGGCAATAGGTTTAAAAATTGATGATGAAGACTACGCTCGTCAAATCCTTAATGACATATCATATTTTCGTTTGATAAAAGCATACGGG
>SVNR01000049.1 GCA_015066815.1 Ruminococcus sp. | reverse complement strand
TAGCTCAGGATCCTGTTTCTCTCGAAACACCTATAGGCGAAGAGGAGGACAGTCATCTTGGTGACTTTATTCCCGACGACGACGCTCCTGCACCGGCAGAAGCAGCTTCTCTTGTACTTCTTAAGGAACAGCTCAACGAGGTCCTCAACACTCTTACAGAAAGAGAAGCAAAGGTTCTCAGGCTTCGTTTCGGTCTTGAAGACGGACGTTCACGCACACTTGAAGAAGTAGGCAAGGAGTTTGAAGTTACTCGTGAAAGAATAAGACAGATAGAAGCCAAGGCTCTCAGAAAGCTCCGTCACCCAAGCAGAAGCAAGAAGGTCAAGGATTTCCTTGATTAAGACTCTTTTTGGCCGTAAGATGATTCGGACGGCTTGATACATATTTTTCAACATAAAAAATAAGAGATGTGAAATTTTTATTTCCCATCTCTTTATTTTTTTTATTTAGTTTTATTTTAACCGGTATTCTGAAGCCCTGAAGCTTTTCTTAACCGGAAGCGACTTTCATCACTTTACTTATGATTCTGGCGGAATCATTCCTTTCTGTTTAAATAATCATCAATCTGATACACAAGTCTTTACAAGCCATATATATCACTCTTCTCCAGAAAATCTATGTAAACTCCCTGACTTCCATCAGGGACCGCCAAGTGTCATTATGTTTCAAAGTATCTTTTTACATTGGAAACACCCTTTACAAATTATTTCGTCCAAAATATTTAATGCTTAGTCCATCGGTCACACCTATTTCAGTTTTATTTTTTTGGTTGAAGTAAATTTTATACTTTATTCCATTGGTCACACCTATTTCAGTTTTATTTTTGGTCGAAGTAAAAACTATACTTTATTCCATTGGTCACACCTATTTCAGTTTTATTTTTGGTCGAAGTAAAAACTATACTTTATTCCATTGGTCACACCTATTTCAATTTTATTTTTGGTCGAAGTAATCTATACTTTATTCCATCGGTCACACCTATTTCAATTTTATTTTTTGATCTGAGTAAAACTATACTTTGTCCATCGGAACCACCTGTCATAAATGAATTCTCCGAGCCTCTGCCAATAACACTATAAAGCCCTGCTCCGCTTCATTTAACCCTATCACATACGCTTATATCAGTTAAAATGTAATTCATCGAAAAACATAAGCGTTTACGGCTGAATTTTTTTTATATTGTCGGAGCCTACCGAAAACCCTTATAATGTTCTTATTAAACGTTCTTAATCAAGAACCATGCGAAATGGCTTTCAGCATGATCGAAAGCTTGAACGAAACTCACAGCTTATATACCCCATATGTGCGAGTCATGAAAGACCATTCGCTATTCGATGATTCATCTTTACTAAAGTCCACCGGGCCCGCCCTCCTTTTAAAAATAAACTTGTCTTACCTTTTCATCTGTAATCTCTGTCCTGAGTGTCTCTTCCGAACCTCCAAAAGGTTTCCATACTACTTATCAGACACCGCATCATTCACAGTGAAAATAAAACCGGATCTGAAAGAATCTGATAGAAGTTCTTATCGCCTGAACTTCCGTCTCTCTTTCTGTATTTATATAATACCATATTTATTCGTGAATGTCAACACTTTTTTTAGAAAAAATCATATTTTTTTATTAAAAATGATTTTTTTGAAATGCACTTGACTTTAAAGTAATTTTATAGTAAAATTAAATATGTAAGTGTGCTAAGCACGGATAAAAACAATTGAAAACATGCCTTTATCAAGGCGGAACGGAGAATAATTATGCCTGATATAACAGAATTTGAACCTGAACTTTACACACTGGTTGACGAAGAAGGCGTGGAACAGACCTTCGAAATGCTCGACGCAATGGAAGTTGACGGTCAGTGTTATTTTGCACTTGTTCCATACTCAGAAAACCCTGAAGATTCACTTGAAGGAAGCGACGAGCTTGTTATACTCAAGTCTGAAAAGGTAGACGGCGAAGAAACTCTTGCTTCTATAGAAGATGACGAAGAGTTTGACAGAATAGGTCAGATGTTCCTTGAACGTATCGAACAGATGTTTGAAGAAGAGGACGAAGAAGAGGAATAAAAAATCCCACAAAAAAGTAATTGACTTTTCAAAAAAACTATGTTATAATACTAACTGTAAACCAGTTATATGTTTTCTGCCTTGTGCGTTATATATGGCTCATATAATCCAACACTTTTTCTTAGGGAATTGTGCTCTGACTGTCAATTGCAGACCTCCTCTTATGAGACGAAGGGAGCGTGCGGCTTTCAGGCTGATACCCACCTGCTTTTAAGCGGGTTTTATATGCTGTATAAGACGGCAAGGCGGTTTATTTCTGAAAAATAAAACCGGATGTTTTTACATCCGGTTTTTATTTTTTTCTATAATACTTAAAAGCAAAAAAGCGATCGGAAATAATCCGGTCGCTTTTTGTTTTTTATTGTGGCTGTGATGTTGTAACTTCCGATGCTGCTGTTGTTGTCTCCTCACTTGAAGGAGGCTGAGCAGAAGCATCTACACCGGGCGAAAGAATAACTGTTCCGTTTCCGCTGTTATCAGTAAAGTGTACGATAAGAACCTCACCGTCATATGAATCAATAATGACTCCGGCCTTAGGCTCTGTGCCGATAACATATCCGCTGTAGTAATCCTTGTTTACCTGTGGAATAGCTTTGTACTTTATTCCTGCTTCATCAAGTATATCAAGGTATTCCTGAATAGGATAACAGCTCTTTGGTCCGCGCTTGAAGTCAGGTACTGCTGCAGCACCATCGCCCTTACAAACCGTAATTGTGACTACCTCACCCTTTACGATCATTACACCTTCCTCGACACTCTGTTCAAGTATTTCTCCGCGCTTCTTGCTCTTATCAAATACATACTTTACGTCAAAGGTTACATCACCCGAAAACGTTGATACCTTGACATCATCATATATCTTTCCGATAAGATCAGGCATCTTGACATTTGCCTGAAGGTTCTGTGTGGTAACTGTAGTCTCCTCAGGATTTTCACCCTCAGGAGGTGTTGTTGCTTCGGCAACAGTTGCCGGAGGAACGTTTGTAAGATAAAAGCCCGGATTATCATCTTCAGGTGCAGTCTCAACAGGCTCTGTGGTTACAGGCGGAGTAGTAAGCGCCGGAAGATTTCCCTGAAGCATGCTGTCACCCTTATCGAAAATATTAAGCTGTTTTATAAAGAAAACAAGAAAAGCTATAACGATGAGAACAAGCGCCGCAACAAAAGCCGGGAATTTTAGTCTCTCAAGAAGCATAAGCTCCTCTTCTTCTTCCTCGCTTCTTATAACTTCAGGGTTGTAGTATCTTTTTTCTCTTCGTGATGTATCATAAAACGCTCTTCCACGAGGCGGTTCATGATACGGTCTCTCTGAAGCTCTCATAGCTCTTGTTTCATCATAGGATCTTTCAGCTCTTGTCTGCTGTGGTTCATCGTAGGATTTTTCGGCGTTTTTCTTTGCCGCCTGTGATTCACGATATGCCATAGCAGCATTACCTATATCGGTTCTTGTTTTTGTATTGTCATCATCAGAACGACTGAAAATACGTGTAACAAGCTCAGTTATATCCTGTATTCTCTCGTCTCCGGCAAGCTTCATACCGTCGATAATACCCTCTGATACACAATCAGGTATATCACTGTTAAGAGAAGACGGCGGAGTAAGGTCAGCCGAATCGTTTCTCAGAATGGATTCTATAGGCATACAGCCTGTAAGGATTCTGTAGAGAACTGATGAAATACCATAAACGTCTGTCCACGCTCCCTGCCAGCTGCTTGGCGAATACTGTTCAGGCGCAGCGTATCCCTTGAATATTTCTGAGTTAAGCTCTGTTTTTGTTGTTCGTACTGCTGCTATACAAAAATCAGTAAGCATGAGCTCGCCGCTCTTTGTAACATATATAGTCTGAGGACTTATTCCTCTATGAACTATACCGGCAGCATGAAGCTGACTAAGTGAAGTAAACAGCGGAGTAAACAGCTTTGTAACAGCTGCCCATGAAAGCTCGCCGCCGTTTTTCTTAAGATACTGGATGAGATTTTCACCGTCTATGTACTCATAAACCGCATATGCTGTATTGTTCTCATTAAAAAGATTGAGAACAGGTATTATGTGGCTTATTGAACGAAGCTTTGCAATTTTTTTGTTAAGCTCCGTGAACTCCTCCATCAGCGACTTATACTGAACATTGCTGTTCTGATTTACTATAATAGCAGAAGACTCTGTATCTCTTGTACAAAGAGCATCAGGCATGTATTCCTTTATTGTAACTTTGCAGGAAATAACAGTGTCATATGCAAGATATGTAGCTCCTTCACCATTATGGCTAATTAGTTTACCAACCATATATCTGTCGTTAAGCATAGTTCCTGGAGCAATATATGACGGTGAATACGGAGATCTTTGCTTGTATCCGCAACAAGGACACTTTGTTTCATCGTTTATGGGCTCAAAACACCCAAAACAAAACTTGGTATCTCCCATATTTTACCCTCCTTAATAAATGTGTTGTTTTATTATTCGCCTAAACTATCATATCAGCAAATAATTCATTTGTCAACTTTTTTTTTATATTCTTTTGATTTTAATGCTGTTTTTGTATTTGTTTCGTAATACTTTTAGAAACATCTGACATTTTGTCAGTCGTTATCGACTTTCAGAATATCATATATAAAATCATTTTTCTCTTCCATCACCGGAGCGTTTACAAGATTATTTTCCATACTGAAAATAACAGTAATATAGTATGCCCTGATAACATCTGACTGCTTATCTCTGTAATAATACTTGTATTTTTTTACTGTAGTATTTCCTGAGTAGAATGTCTGATACGGAGTCATATCAAGTATTTCGTCAACCTCACTCATTGTCATTCCGGTAGTTATCTTTGAAGTATCTATATGAGATGATTTTCTTACTCCGTTTATATTGTCCTCAAGGACACGAAAATCATAGTACGTAACGCTTTCGAGATTTCCGTATGAATCCTCGCCGCAGTATATTACCCACTCCGGTACTGAAACACCATATATATCGGTTTTTCTCGGGGCCTCGTTAATTACGCTGAAGTCTATAAGATCATTGAGAAACTCAAAATCAGACGAAGTTATATAACCGTCATCACGATAGCCTATCTTTACCGATGATTCACCGATTTTTTTGGCAAGCTTCTGGGCTTTTCTCATTCCTTTGTTTGAACCGATAAAGAACATGAGGTAAACAACAGCCGCAGCAACCACTGCTATCATAATCAACAACAGAAGAAAACGAGCTTTTTTTCTTGTGAATCTGCGCTTCTTCTTAGCGGCTTCAACATTTTTGTTTTCCTTATCGTTTGTTTTTTTGTTTTCATCCATAATACTTCAAGACCCCTTCCCGAAAAATTTTTTTAACATATAAAAATCTTTCCTGATGTAAATACGGTTTACAGCTTGATAAGACCTTTACTGAGCATTTCCTGCGCTGCACACATTATTCCTATCTTTCCGCTTGTATAGGTTATTCCTCCCTGCAGCCATGCAGCATATGGTTCCCTTATAGGTGCATCTGCAGAAAGCTCGATTGACGCACCCATTGTAAACGCACCGGCTGCCATTATGACCTTGCTGTCATATCCGGGCATTTCCCATGATTCAGGAGAAACAAAGGAATCGATCGGTGAACCTTTTTGTATTCCCTGACAGAAAGCTGTAAGCAGCTCTTCACTGCCAAGCTCAAGTACTGTTATGATATCCCCTCTCTGCTCGTTCTTCTTGGGATAGCATGCAAAACCAAGTCTTGAGAAAAGCTCTGAAGCAAATGTTGCTGTCTTTACAGCGTTTGAAACAACGTCAGGAGCCATAAACAGACCGAGATACATCTCTCTGTTTGTTCCAAGCGAACAGCCTACCTCCTTACCCATTCCGACACAGGTAAGACGATATGAGCATAGCTCAACAAGATCCTTTCTTCCGGCAATATATCCGCCTGTTCTCGCAATAGCACCTCCGGCATTTTTTATGAGAGAGCCTGCCATGAGATCAGCTCCGACCTCTACCGGTTCTCTTTTTTCAACAAACTCACCGTAGCAGTTATCTACCATAACTATAGTATCAGGACTTACTACTTTTATTCCGCATACTATTTTTTCGATATCAGCCACTGTAAGAGCCGGTCTTAGCGAATATCCTCTTGAACGCTGGATATATGCAAGCTTTGCGCCCTGTACCGCCTTGAGTATGCTGTCCATATCAGGCGTTCCGTCTTCAAGAAGATCTACCTGCGAATACTCAACCCCGAAGTCAGTAAGTGAACCGCTGCCTTTTTCTCCTCTTATTCCTATTATCTCTTCAAGAGTATCATACGGACTGCCTGTTACCGATACCATACGATCTCCGGGTCTGAGCACACCAAAGAGAGCCACGGACAGAGCATGTGTTCCTGATACGAAGCTGTGCCTTACCAGAGCGTCCTCGCAGCCGAACACATCAGCATATACCTTATCAAGAACATCACGTCCGACATCTCCGTAACCATATCCTGTACTTCCTCCGAGACACTGCTCGCTTACTCTGTTCTTTATGAACGCAGACAGGATCTTAGAACCGTTGTACTCGGCTATAGTATCACATCCTGCAAGACTGAGAGAGCAGGCATTCTCCGCTTCCCTTGCAACCTCGAGAAGCTCGTTATCAAAATCAAAAAAGTTGTTGTTAAGCATTTGGTTTTCCTCCGTTATTGCAGAACCTGTATAACATTTTCCACACTTACAGGTTTAAAGCCTATTTCCTCATAGAAGCTCTCACGATAATCAAGAGCAAAGAGAGTAACTGTTTTTCCTTCAAGACTGAGCGTATGACCTATCCAATAGAGAAGATCCCTCGCATAGCCCTTTCCGCGTGCTTCAGGTTTTGTCGCAACCTGCCCCACAAGTACATTGTCATCTACATCAAATATAACCGTTGCCGTCGTACAATGGTTATAAAGGTATATCTTCGAAAGCCCACGTCGTATCTTGTGAGAATGCTCGGTTATCCAGAGCCCGTGATCTGCAACCGTCGGAAAGCTTTCCTCAAGGATGTTATATATTTCGTCAAGAGACGGTTCATCAATAACCTTACTTTCGTCAAACTTCAGAGGCTTATGATCAGTAAACTCAAACATAGTTCTCTTAAGCTTACCATACCCCGGAATATCACACAGGTTTTTAAGAACGATCCAGGGTGCTTCTACTCTGAACGGTTTGTTCATAGCTATAAACTGTGCAAGCTCCTCAGACTCAAGCTCTCCCTGTGAAAAAATAACGATAAGAGCATTGAACTGGACCATATAACCCACAGTGTCATCTGAACTCACCTCAAAAAATCTGCAAAAATCATATCCTGTTCCGTAAGAGATATAATAGGATAATATCTTCCTGCCATAATAATTCTTATGCAACGCCTCTATAGACATCAGGTCTGTATCTGTAATGTGTTTTATCATAGTTTATTAATTCCTGTTATAAGAAGTTTTGTCAGGTTTTCACACGCTTCTATATCAGAACGGCGTGCCATACACGACGGAGAATGAAGATATCTGCACGGAGCAGAAACAGCTATCGTACGAACGCCGTTTCCTGATATGTGTATAGCCCCCGCATCGTTTCCTCCTGCCACGAGTGTCTTGGTCTGACAGTTTATTTTCGCTTTTTCTGCGAGAGAAAACGCGAGCTCATAAAGCTCTCTGTCATATACGGTCCTTTTGTCCATATATGAAACTACTGCCCCTTTTCCAAGCTCACATACTCTGGACGCACCGCTCACTCCGGAAATATCAGACGCTGTAGTTGTTTCAAGAACTATCGCAAAATCAGGAGAAACCTGAAACGCAGCAGTTCCCGCACCTCTCAGGCCTACCTCCTCCTGTACAGTAAAAACAAAATATACACCGTAATCAAGCTCAGTGTTTATAAGGTCGAGCATTATCGCACATCCTGCCCTGTCATCAAGCGCTTTACTGCATATACTATCGTCTCCCATAGCAGTAGATCCGCTCATAAAGGTAACACAGTCACCCGGTGAGATGTATTTTTCTGCATCCTCCTTATCAGATGCACCGATATCTATACAGAGGTCTTCAGCAGATATTTTCTTGTCCCGCTCCGATGAGGACATATTGTGAACTGCTTTTGAACCTATAACTCCCTGTATGTTTTTTTCATAAATATATACCTGTCTGCCGGCAATAACCTCACTGTTCACTCCGCCGACAGCCTCAAAGGAAAGCGTTCCGTCAGAGTTTACATCAGTAACTATCATTCCGACCTCATCCATATGCGCAGCTATCATGATTTTTTTGGCTTTTTCTTTTTTTCCCGGCTTAAAAGCAATTATGTTTCCCAAGGCGTCCACATAATAGCTGCATTTTCCTTCGATATTTTCAATTATATAATCACGTACATTTTTTTCATTTCCTGAAATACCATAAAGAGAACAGAGAGGCTCAAGATGTTCAAGCATATTATTTTACCCTCCTTACAAACGCAGCAAGCAATGAAGCTGTTGCCTCTATATCTGAAACAGAAGCTGTTTCAGCAGGCGTATGCATATATCTTATAGGGATCGAACATGTACATGTCTTTGCGCCGTTTCCTGTAACAGAAAAACAGTCTGCGTTCGTACCTGTCAGTCCGCTCATCACTTCATGCTGAAAGCTTATGTTATTTTCCTTTGCTGTACTTATAAGCATATCGGAAATATCCCTTGAAAGAGTCGGAGATATGCCTATCATAGGACCCTTATCCATAAGTCCGCATTTTTTCGGATTTTCTCCCGGTGCTGCCGCAAAGCTCGTATCAACGGCTATCGCTATATCAGGTTTCTGCGCATAACAGGCTGTTACTGCCCCTCTGTGTCCTATTTCTTCTGCTGACGAGAAAAGAAGCGTCACACTGCATGAAAGCTCATCATCCTTGATAAGCTCAGCGAGCCTTATAAGAGCTGCTGCACATATACGGTTATCAAGCGACTTTCCTGTAACTCTTCCGTTAAGAAGAGTTCTCAGGGTCACATCAAAAGAAATCGTACTTCCATAAGGCACAAGCTCCCTGAGTTCATCTGCGCAAAGTCCTGTGTCGATCCTGATATTGTCCATGTTTTTATGCACAGAAGATCCCGATGAGAGATGCGGAGGAACAGATGCCACTACACCGGGAATGTCTTTTTTTCCGTGAACAATAACCCTCTGGGCAGGAAGTATCCTGTAATCCATTCCGCCTATGTTTGAAGGAGTTATAAAGCCTTCATCGTCTATATAAGTACATATCATACCTATCTCGTCTATATGTGCGTCGATAAGAACACGGGGCTTATCTTCTGAAGGCATGCCTATAGAGACAAAAACATTGTTTTTGTCTTTTACTGAATCAAGGTCAAGCTCTTTTTTTAGTATATCCGAAACTATTGAAGCAACACCTGCTTCGTCCCCTGATACTCCATGCACATTGCTCAGTTGTGATAATATTTCTTTTATATCCATTCTATTCTCCTAACAGGGAATTTTTTTAATACATTATCTATTATACCAATTTTTTTCTTAAAAATCAATTATAATAAAATAAAAAACGCTCCCTAAAAGACAGCGTTTTTTATCTTTATTATACTGTTTTTTTTATATCAGATGTCAAGAACAGGAAGCTTAGCTTCTACCTTTCCACCGTTTGAAGTTATAGATGCTTCGAGCTTATCTGCTTCTGCAAAGGAGATTTTCTGAGTTACAAAAACAAGCTCATCTGCATCTTCGATAATCTCTATGTTTTCAGGTCTGATGTCTGATGCACCGGAAACACGGAAGTACATTCTGCACTCAGCATTCTTATAATCAGCAACGATCTCTGAATTATCACAGTCTACCCATGTCTGAGCAGTATCTGTTCCTCGTCCCTCTGTCTTGAGCTGCTCAATAACGTCTCCGAGAACCGCACTTGCAGTAGGAAGCTTTCCTGCTCCTCTTCCGTAGAAAAGTGCACGGTCTATTCCGTCACCGCATACCATAACTGCGTTGAAAACATCGTCAACTCTTGAGATAAGGTTATCATAAGTAACGAGAGTCGGAGAAACCATAGGAATAATCTTTCCGTCGGCAAGCTTTCTCACACTTGCTATAAGCTTTATTGCAGCGCCGAATTTTCCTGCAAGCTTTACATCCTTGAGAGTGATATCTGTTATACCCTTGGTGTATACGCTTTCAGGATAGATATGCTTTCCTGTTATAAGAGAAGAGAGTATGCAAATTTTTCTGCATGCATCATGTCCCTCTACATCAGCTGTCGGATCTTTTTCTGCATAACCGAGCTGCTGTGCCATTTTTAAGGCAGTATCAAAATCCATATTGTCGTTTATCATCTTGCCGAGAATAAAGTTTGTAGTTCCGTTAAGGATACCTGCTATCTGTGTAATCTCGTTTGCTGCAAGACACTTATGAAGCGGTCTTATTATCGGAATAGCACCGCCAACACTTGCCTCAAAGAAGAAGTTGCAGTTCTTATCCTTTGCGATAGCAAGAAGCTCTGCGCCTTTTTTTGCAACAAGCTCCTTGTTTGATGTTGAAACGTTCTTTCCGCTCATAAGACATGCCTTTACAAAATCATAAGCAAATGTCGCACCGCCCATACACTCGGCAACCATTGTCACCTCGTCATCGTTTACGATATCGTTGATATCTTTAGTAAACTTATCCTTATACGGACTGTCGGAAAAATCTCTTATATCGAGTATGTATTTTATATCTGCATCCTTGCCTATTTTTTTGAGTATGCTCTCCTTGTTCTTGTAAAAAAGCTCAACAACTCCTGAACCTACTACTCCATATCCCAGAACTGCTATCTTAGACATAATTTTAAACTCCGTTTCCCTGCGGCATAAAAACCTTATGCAAACCGGTTTTCAAGTGCTGTCCGCAGTAATTTATTGTTTTTTTATTCTCTGCTCAGTATACGTACATCTACGACACCGCTCACAGAACTGATGGAAGACTTGATATCATCTTCATTGTACCTGCCCGAATTCAGCTTCAATGTTATTGTTATCGACGCAACTCCGTCTACAGGTATATTTTGATTGAGCGTCATCACGTTTGCCCCGGACGAGTGTACAACACTGAGTACGTTTGCAAGTACACCGGGTTTATCCTGAAGCACGGCATATAAAGTTATAAGCTTCTGAGTGAGCTTTTCATCATAAAGAAAAATATAATCCTTGTACTTATAATACGCACTTCTTGAAATTCCCGCCTGTTTACACGCAGCCGCAAGACTTTTTGCTTCTTTGTTTGCAATGGTTTTCTTTACTTCAAGAACCTTTACAAAAACATCAGGAATCACACGCGAATCAATGACAACGAGATAAGACGATCGTGTTACTTTATTCATATCAAAACCTCAAAACAGTCCGTCATACAAATACAGTTGTATTTGCGCTTATATTAATATACCACATTTTCCTCTGCCTTGTCAACCCGTTTTTTCTCATTGATTTTTTTATTCAGGACTATTTGGTATCAATCATCGGCACCGCCTATGCCATATACTGACTTCTTAACGCAATATATCATGTATTATTCAAAGATAAAGCGTTATTCTGATGCATATGTATAGTGAAAGAAAAGGATATTTTTCTTTCACTATAAGCCGGTATTCACGGAGTGACTGCAGGAAACGGATGTGCAAGGCATTTTTTTACAAATCCCTTTCTGTTAAACTGATTTTTGTGTCGTAACAACCTTTGAGATTTTATTATCATATACAAATTATTTTTGCATATTTCTACCCAAAAACACCGCAAAAACATTGACAAAAAGTACTTTATATACTATAATTATTATTAGTAAATGTCGGTTACGGGTTCATAAAAAAATACATTTACTTCAAGTCTAAAAAAAATGGAGGGAAACTAATTTATGAAGAAAAATGAAACACATTCGACCACGACCGCTTCTCAGAACCTTGCACTGGTAATATACGTTGTTGCATTCCTTGCAATCGTTGCTTTTATCGGTCTGAAGTTAAACAGAATGAGCTCGGCTATCCCGCAGGGTGCCGGTCCTGTAAACGATCCTTCAGCGATAGCTGAGAGTGTAAGAAAACAATCCGTACTCTCTGCAACATCAGGTATATGTTCTCAGATACAGGTACTGTTATCGACCTTTATAGTTCTTGCAGTTCCGAGAAAAGGTTACTTTATAGCTCTTATTCTGAACATACTCAACGCAGGGTTTGTAATTATGAATGTTGTAATGCGTGGTATGATATCATCTATTCCCGGTACTATCATCCCGATATCTACAGTTATACTTATCACTATCATTCACATATTCTCAAACAGAGTTACTCAGAAAACTGAAGAGCTTACAAACAGCTATGAACAGCTTATGAACACTAACCGTATCATCAAGGAAAAAGATGAAAAGCTCTCTTATCTTGCTTATTATGATATTCTGACAGGTCTTCCTAACAGACATCTTTTCATTGAAAAAATCGATCAGACAATACTCAACAACTCAGATATGCAGTTTACCGTAATCCTTGCTGATATCGATAACTTCAAGAATATAAACAACATATACGGCAACTCAACAGGTGACACTCTTCTTGCCACATACGCAGAAAAGCTCAAGGCATTCTGTGAAGATTCTGTTTTCCTCGGAAGAATAGGCGGAAACGAATATGCCTTCATTATCCAGGGAAATCTCACTGAAGTAAACATCCTCAACTACATAGACAAAATCAAGAACATCATATCTGAACCCGTAAAAATCGGAAATGACGTAATATCAACAACTGCAAGCTATGGCATAGCTTCATATCCTAACAACGCCCTGAGCTCATCTGATATGCTCAAGTGCGTAAACAGCGCAGTATCATACGCAAAGGCTAACGGCAAGAACAGACTCTGTTTCTATGACCAGCATTAATATTAAATTTTAGGGGGTTTTTTATATGAATGAAAAAACAAAAAACGAAAAAAAATCATCTCTTGACATAATCGCAGTTCTGGTATATGCAGTAATATATTTTCTGGTTAGTATGCTCCAGAGCAAAATAAGTCAGAACCCAAATCCAACCACCAACGTTATACAGGGTATATGCTCTCAGCTGCTCACCTTGTTTTCAGCCTTTGTTATTGTTGCTTTTCCGCGTTACGGATACTATACTGCAATTGCAATGAATGTTGTTACAATCGGAAAACTTGCTATGAGAATTACCAAAACCGGTATTACAACCGCAATAACAGGTCTTATAACATCTGTTTCCGCAATCATACTTATCACAATAATATTTGTCTTCTACAAAAAAGTAATAAAAAACAACCAGGAGCTGACTAAAGCAAACAATATCCTTCGCGAAAAAGACGAGAAGCTCACATATCTTGCTTATTATGACATTCTTACAGGACTTCCGAACAGACAGCTTTTTATTGAAAGAATCGATGAAGCAATAAACGCTTCTTCTCCATTTACTGTTATTGCTGCAAATATAGACAACTTCAAAAACATAAACAACGAACTCGGAAATAACGCCGGTGACGCTGTTCTCTGTTCATACTCCAAAAAACTCAAGAGAGTTTGCGGCAATTCAATATTCCTTGCACGTATCAACGGAGATGAGTTCGGTTTTATTCTCTACGGAAAAGAATCAGAATCTGCTATTCTCAATTATATAGACACTATAAAGGAAGTAATATCCGAGCCAATAAAATTCAACGACATCAAACTCAACATTACTATGAGCTATGGTATCACTCTGTATCCTAAGCACGCTACTGATTCAACAGAAATGCTCAAGTGCGTAAGCAGTGCTCTTTCCGTATCCAAGGCAAACGGTAAGAATACTCACTACTTCTACAACGGAAACATAGGAAACATGGGAAACATGGGAAACATGGGAAACATGATGAACATGGGATTTTAACAGAACGCAAAGTCTCATACTATCGTCTATCCGTTAAAAACCGCCGCAGATCCGGTTTGTATGTTACGCGCGGTAATTTCTAAAAAAGTTTTACGAAAGGATTTTTAAGATGGATATCTCAAAATTATACGAAAAAGCCGCAGAAATGCTTAAAAAAGCGACCGATATCAGCGGTGAATCAAAAATCGAAATATCTTCTGTTACTCTTATCAACACAGCAAAGGATAATGTTTTTGCCGGAGTCAACTGGAAAAGGCTCAATGATTCTTTTGAAGAAGAAGCTACCTGTTCTGAAACAGAAGCAATTATTCAGATGCTTCTTGCCGGTGAATCAGAGATTCAGAGCATAGTTACTCTTACTCCTGATCAGAAGATCCCTGCAAGTCCTTGTCAGAAGTGTCAGGAGCTTATAATCAGGCTTAATCCACTTAACAAAAACAGTAAGGTGCTTACAGGTAAAAACTCACAAGTAATACTTACATCGCTTAACAGCGAAATCGCAAAATACGCTGAACAGTTTACACCACCTGAAAAAGAAGAAAAGACTTCTACTCCTGCACAAGCTGCAGAAGCTCCTGTAAAAGCTGAAAAGGCTGATAACTCCAATGAACCCGAAGGAAGTGCTGCACATACAGGTATAGACGCTACCGGTCTCAAGATGATTTTTGATGACTGGGAGTCCTCAGAACCTATGCAGAACACCAATGAAAGCAAGCCTTTTGGTGTAAACTCACTTTCTATGTCACAGACTACTGAGAAGGCAGAAAACGCTAAAACCGAAGTTGATCCAAACAACAATCCTAATATGAACATGCAGCAACAGCAGCCTATGAACATGTATGGTCAGCAGCCTATGAACATGTATGGCCAGCAGCCTATGAACATGTATGGCCAGCAGCCTATGAACATGTATGGCCAGCAGCCTATGAACATGTACGGCCAGCAGCCTATGAACATGTACGGCCAGCAGCCTATGAACATGTACGGCCAGCAGCCTATGAACATGTACGGTCAGCAGCCTATGAACATGTACGGTCAGCAGCAGCCTATGAACATGTATGCTCAGCAGCAGTCAATGAATATGTACGGTCAGCAGCAGCCCATGAACAATATGAACGGCCAGGGAGCAAATCAGCAGAGTCTTTATCTCAACCAGATGCCACAGCAGCAGTCAGTTCAGTTCCAGCCACAGCCCAACTTCAGCAACAATATGCAGGCACCTATAAAACCCGGCAATGGAATAAACACAAAGTCTGTTTCAGTATACAGCACTAACATCAATGATAGTGATAACAACGCAATCTTCAAGGACAGACTTAATGACATTCTCAACTCCTCTTCCAGCAAACCACATTCTGAAGATTCAGCCGAAATGAAGGACGACGCTCTTCAGTCTGCTAAGGAAAGGAAAAACGCTGCAAAAAACGAAAGCAAGTTCAAACGTCAGAAGAAAAACGAGTTTAACTAAATTATAGTAAGTGCCAGATTTATTTGTCGTTTACTATCAGCCGACATACACGAAGCTAACGTAGTTAGCGGATATGAACGGCAGGAAGAAGTTCAAATATGCATTAAAAGGCTACGTAGAAATCCCTACGCAGCCTTTTATCTGTGTATAAAATTTGGCTACTGTTACATCATATAAGATATAACAGAGTCTTTAGAATAATTATAGCGAACGAAAAAAAGTTTTTTCGTTCGCTATAAAACAGGCGTATGCAATTATCTTTGCATACGCCTGTTGTTCGTTTCATTAACCGCCGTTTAGTGGATAATCAGTATTACAAAATACTTCTATATAATCATTGCGCTAAAAAACGTATATTTTTTTATTTCATGTTTTCCATTTCTGACTCGGATGGCAACTCTATACTCTCAATACCCTGAGCTTCCTTAAGCTTAGCTTTCTTTGCAAGACTTGCTTTCTGAGCTTCCTCGATAAGCTTCTTTTCGTTTCTTATCTGCTCTGCTCTCGCTCTTCTCTGAAGCTGCTTTGCTTTTTCCTCGGCTTCTCTTATAGCTGCCTTGTTCTTGTTTATATCAACCTGCATCTGAACGTTTATAAGATTATCATCAAACATCTCTTTCTCAAAAATAATAGCTATAGAAATATCATCACGACTTCCTGAGTTAGTTCTTCTTACAAAGTTTTTGTTCATTCTTTCTTTAAGAACATCAATATCTGTAAGCTGACTTGCAAGTAAACAATTATACTCTTCAAAGCTCTCACGGCTTGAAAAGGAAGTATACAGACCATCTGTCGATAAAATAATAGCCAGAGGTCTTTCATAGCTGTAAAAATAATTGAACATTTTTATAGCGTTAGAGTTACATAATGAAGATGTGAGATTGGCAGGACATGATTCATCGTCAACAATAGGCATATATGCTTCTCCACACTGCTTGATAACAACAAGACTTCCGTCACCAAGTTGCATACCAAAGCTGAACGTTTTCGTAAGCACTGAAACAAGAAGTGTAGAACCGTATATTGATTCTATCTTTATGGCTGAAAGCTCCTCGTCAGTCAGCTTTTCACGTTCTTCCTGCTTTACAGGATTGTTTCTGTAATGTTCGTTGACTACATCATACCAGTTTTTTATGATATACTTCTGTATCTTTGTTATAATATAATCCGGATCTTCACCGAACTTCTTTTCGAACTCCTCAGAATCCGAACAGAACTCGTCAATCGCTTTTATTGCAACGTCAACACCTGCTTTTGATCCGAAATCACTTCTGAAATGTTTCTTACTGCCATGACCGTCGGCTACAGCAGCGACTGCATAATTATCGGTAGTTTTAAACGCAGAATAGTCCTGGCACACTGTACCACTATCAACGTGGCTTGCACCGCGAACAGTTTCGTTCAACCCGATGAACATCAATTCATCCCTCTTTTCTTATATATATTGTGCCATCAGGTTACTTACCAACCTGTATCAAACGGTACATCCTTCGGGAATTCATCTGATTCAACGATATTCTTGATCTGCTCTGCAAGCTGTTCCTGCTTTTTATCAATAACATCAACGTCATTAAGATCTCTGAGTACGTCATCAGCAAGAGTCATACTCTTACTTCCTATCTGGGAAGATGTAACTGCTATCTTCTTGATAAGCTGAGCGAGCTGACCTCCTGAATAAGCATGAACAACGGTATCCGGTGAAGTTGTAAACTCTGCAAGCATATCGTCGTTCGCTTCCTTACCTATTCCAAGAGCAACCTTAAGTCCGTATCTGTACCAGCTGTTTACCTGGAGCTTTCTTAAACCCGACTTATAATCATCTGTAGGATATCCGTCTGTCATAAGGAAGATAACAGGAGCAAATGACAGTGAAGGTGAATTCAAAAACTCTGTTCTCGAAAGCTTTCTGTTAAGCTCTTCAAAAGTCATACCAAGATCTGTAATACCCTTGGCCTCAAGTCTTGCCCACTCGAACTCCTCAACTGAAATAGGCTCAGGATACATCCATGCGCAACCTGTCGAGAAAGTAAGAACTGCAATCTTGATATCTGTATCCGCCTCACCTATGCTTCTTATTTCGGGCATAAGCTCTTCCATAGCAGTGTTAAGCTCGCCCATTTTTGTGCCCTTCATACTTCCTGAAGTATCTATAAGGAAAAATATAACAAGACTTTTTCTTGATACACCGGTAGCTCCGAGTGGATCATCATCTTCAAAATCAATTAATTCTTTTGCTTTTGTGCTAAAATCTTCCATGGTAACTAAAGTACCCCTTTCTGTTATAATTCTATGCTTACCCCGCCTATATCGGCTGTAACGCCTGCCCAGAGTGGGAAACCTTTTCCGGGAGTAACCTCATGAGTAGAACCGTCGGGCATTTTTACATTCCATGTCTTATCAGACATATTCTTTATTCCGAGTACGCCCTTCTGGATCTTGTTTTCAACTATCTCACCTACTACCGTGTTAAAATCATCTGAGCCTACTACGGAATCACACTTGTAGATCTTTCTTCCGACAAATATAGGAGTACGATAATCACGATTGCTGAACTTGAGGGTAGCATATTTTCTGCCGCATCTTTTACATACAAGAGTATTGTTTTCGCCTTCTTCGTACGCAGATGAAAATGTTGTTCTTCCGCAATAACACGGAAGTATCTCAGAACGAAGTCTTATAAACAGCTTCTGCCATTCGTTTTCGATAATTCTCTTGTTTGCCTGTGAAATACCTGTTGTAAATGTAAATGTAAATGCCTGTCTTATGTAGTTCGGATAAATACCCCAGAACTTTATTACGTTATCATGTATTCCCTTTACAGGACGGTTTGTATCGTTGTTCGGATCAAAAACAAAAACTGCTTCCTTTCCATAATGCTTGAGCTCTGCTGTTTCTGTAAGACAAACTGACTTTACAACCTTTTCTCCCTCGAGAGGATCGCCTCTGAAAAGAAGCTTGAAAAGTACTACTGCAAGTGAGTACTTGTCTGTCTGAACGTCAGGTCTGCATACTCCTCTTACAACTTCAGGAGCCATATATCCCGGCTTTCCGCCAATACCGAAGTTATATCCGTCAGGAGCTATATTATCGCAGTCACATACAAGAACGTCTCCGTTTTCTACATTTATAAAGAAACCGCCGTCGTTAAGATCCTGATAACTCTTTCCTGCTCTGTGAAGCTGTCTGAATGCGTTTACTATGTTTATAGCAGCTGTTACGAGTGCATGAAGGTTCTTAAACTGTACTGTTACTCTTTTTGCCTTGCCTGATGCCTGATCCACCTCAAGCTTATACATATTGAGTATATCAACAAAAGAATCGTATTCCTGTGGTCTGAGCGCCATAAGATAACCAAAGCTGTCATCTACACCCATTTTTGTGAGGTACTTTGGCCAGAGGAACTTATCACTCGGCGGGCCGTCCTTTATGTTTACCTCAAGATTTTTTCTGAATGCCTGAGGATCACGCATTTTGTCCATGTCGTACCACTTCAGAGCGTACTTTAAGTTGTTGTATTCAACAAGATAAACTATACCCTGACCACCACGGCCAAGAGTGCTTATTACTTTTAATTCACCGCCATATTCCATAGGGATGGTCTGCCCCGGTTTAAACTCTACCATTTTTATCATTCCCCTTTTTTATCTTATAAACTCGAAGTGTATACCGTTTGTCATGCAGAACTTATGTACATATGAGTTTTCACGACACTGTATAGTAATAGCAGGACAAAAAGCAAACACGTTATTTCCAATAAACTTTATTGTCTCCGGAAGAACAACATCACGGAGTGTTTCACATCCCTCAAACGCTTCATCGCCTATACTTGAAACAGTAGCAGGGATAACAATATCCTCAAGGTTAGAACAGAAAGAAAAAGTTCCTTCTTCTATAGATGTAACTCCCCAAGGAATTTCTATACGTTCAAGTGAAGCACATGAACTGAATGCACCCTTCTGTATGACTCTGAGCTCATCAGGCAGCAGCACTGCTCTTAATTTTTTGCATTCAGAAAATGCGTATTCACCGATCACCTTACATGTAGAAGGGATCTTTATTGTTTTAAGAAAACCATATCCGTCAAAAGCAAAGCTGTTTATTACTGTATAGCCTTCCGGTATCTTCACGTTCGGGAACAGCTTGTACTTAAGTGCATCAAACGGTCTGAACGGCTTTGATTTTATTTCCTTATCAGAATCCGCAGCGTCTTCTTTGTTTACGGACTTATGAGACTCTGGACCGGCCTGAGCAGGAATCTCAACCACCTTAGGAGTAAAGTTCCAGCCAAGCATATGAGTAAAACAATCAAGAACAAACTCGGCTGCATATGCAGAAAGGAACATGTCATTGAGCATATACTCTCTTGCTTTTACAATAGAAAGCTTCTGATCCGGTTCATCAAGCATCTGTGAAATGACATTGTTTGCAATAACGTTTCTCATAAGCCTTCTTTCTTTTTCGTATTCCGGCATATAATCATTAAGAAGTCCGGTAAATCTTTTCGGGTCCTTGAACAGCTCTACGCCATGTTCATTAACTATATTTTTCAGGGCCTCTTTTACTTCAATTACATTTTCGAACTGAGTGTTCATATTTACCTCCCAATCATAGAGTCTGTTATTACATACAATCATTATAGCATAAAAACAGATTTCTTGCAATAGTATATTAGTGTATTTTGTATAACAAGTGCATTTTCAAGAAAGCACTGATTAAAAACGCAAATAGCTTATAAGAGTGAATAATCCAGTGTTTTCTTAAGTAATATCTACTATAAATTTACTGCGAATATTGATTTGTGGCTGTCGTAAATGCTTTGATATAAAACTACATAAAAAAACTTATATACGTTTTCTGATCACTGTGTGAACCTGCAGGCAGCCATAAAAACAGAATCAGACTCATAAACCCGGATACTATAACGTTCTATCCTGAAAAACACATATGATCTTTACTGCATAAAATATAGTGAACGTCATAACAGAGCTGACTTTCATTAATATTGTCGGAGCGTGACGTATGCTGTTGACAAGTACACTTATCTTGTTGTATAATGTAAAAAGCCCTGTACAATAAAAAGCAGACAGAGAAAACTATCCACAAAATATTCACACAGGGTCTGTAGTTTTTATCCGCCTGACAGGAATCGAACCTGCGCACATACGGTCGGAGCGTATTGCTCTATCCACTGAGCTACAGGCGGTTATTTTTACTAACATTATTAGTATATCAAATATAATTGTAATTTTCAACCCTTTTTTTTTAATTTTTTTGTGTTTTAAGAGGTATAATAGTCATGAATGACGCTATATACATCATAGTTACTCAGACCCGAGTTTGCCACTTGCAAAAAAATTTTTTTAAAATCAAGCAAAGAAAATACGTAATTTGCTTGACTTTTTTCAATAAATATGTTATAATATTTTGGTAGGTATTTGAGTATTTTTGGATTGGAG
>SVNR01000048.1 GCA_015066815.1 Ruminococcus sp. | reverse complement strand
CTTAGCTTGCAGTTTTTTAGTCTCTGCTTGACTTCTCTTAATTAATTCTCAAGAGTATCTACTCTCAAAGAATCTTCAAGGGTTTTATTATAGTGCATTGTTCAATTTTCAAGATACTTGGTTCCGTCCGACTTGGGACTTTCTTTAGTATATCACAAAGATAATCATTTGTCAAGAGTTTTTTAAATCTTTTTAAAAATTATTATTTCTCTTGTTTTTCATCCCTGTCTCCGTCAGACAGCTTTTAAATTATACTACGTTTAAAATCATTTGTCAACCCTTTTTTTAAAAAATTTTTAAAATTTTTTTCGAGTTATTTTTTAGAAAAACCGTTTTTTTGTTTTTTTCTATTGATTTTTACATTTATTCAGTATAAAATAATATAGTATGAAAAAAATTTTATTATTATATTTTAAAGGATTAGTTTTATGGTATTTTCAAGTTTATTTTTTATTTATATCTTTTTTGCGGTTTTTATTATCTGCTATTTTTCATCGCGAAATATGAAGCTGAAAAATGCAGTTCTTATTATTTTTTCACTCCTCTTTTACGCATGGGGTGAACCGGTTTATGTTCTGTTGCTCATACTAAGCACACTGATAAACTATCTGTGCGGGCTTCTTATCGGCAGATTCAGGGATACTCTGCTATCAAAACTCACTATTGCCGTTTCTCTTATTGTAAATATCGGTATGCTCATAGTATTCAAATACAGCGGTTTCCTGGTTGAAAATCTCAACAGCTGGTTTTCACTCAGGCTTACTGTCCCTGATATCTCTTTACCCATAGGTATCAGTTTCTACACCTTCCAGGCTATGTCATATACCATTGACTGCTACTGGGATACTGTAAAGGTACAGAAAAATTATTTTAAGTTTCTTATGTATGTTTCTCTTTTTCCACAGCTTGTCGCAGGACCTATTGTACGTTACAGCGATATCGAAGACGAGCTTTCTGTAAGAAAACATACGGCTGCTGATATAAGTGCCGGTATCACCAGAATCATAATCGGTCTTTCAAAAAAAGTAATCATCGCCAACAACCTTTTCACCATTGTAGAATCCTTCTTTGCGTCAGATGTTGAGTTTGTTTCGATAACCGGTACATGGTACGCTGTTATACTTTACGCACTGTATGTTTACTTTGATTTTTCAGGCTACTCTGATATGGCAATCGGAATGGGGTATATTTTAGGCTTTCACTTTAACGAAAACTTCAACTATCCTTTTCTCTGCAAGGATGTTACAGAGTTCTGGCAGAGATGGCATATTTCACTCGGATCATTTTTCAGGGACTATCTCCTGTACATACCTGTTTTCGGAAAAAGAATTCCGACACTCAACCTGTTTATCGTGTGGTTCTGCACCGGACTCTGGCATGGTGCGAGCTGGAACTTTGTGTTCTGGGGGCTTTATTTCGGAATCTTTATCTTTATTGAAAGACTTATCGGAAAGAAGAGAATGAAAAAAATCCCCGGCGTTATAAAGCATATCTACAACAAGATCGTTATAGTTCTGGGATTTGGTATATTTTATTTTGAAGACGGACACAACCTTCTGCAGTTTTTCAAAAACCTGATAGGACTTAACAACAATGCTTTCATAGATGATACTGTGAAGATCTCTTTTATGAACAACATCTTTCTCATTATCATAGCGATCATCGCTTGTTTCCCGGTTAAAAATCTTTTTAAAACCACCACCGAGTCTTCAAGTACAAAGATTGTTCTTGTAAACTCCGCAAAAATTGCCTATACTGTGATTCTTCTTGCAGCATGCAGTATTTTACTTGTTGATGCAACAAACAATCCATTTCTCTATTTCCGCTTCTGATTTTTTATAGTAAACGAGTTCACACATTTACTATATTATCCGGTATATAAGGCAATTACAATAAATACAAGGAGGACACACTGTGAAATTTGATTTCCCTAATGAAATTGAAAAGATTGATATAGACGTAGATATTCCTCAGCCTGTTATAACTATTGAAGAAAAACACGAAATTCTTTTAAAACGCTTTAACAAGATAAACATATGGATTTTTTCTGTACTTATGGCTTCCGCTTCTGCTTTTATGCTGTTCGGAAAACGACCTACTGTTTCAGAGACGGAAAACCGTACTCTTGCAAAGTTCCCTGAGTTTTCAAAGGAAGGTTTGCTTGACGGAAGCTATACAGACGGTATTTCTGAGTTTTTCAACGACACTGTTCCTCTCAGAAAAAACTTCAAGGATATGGCTGCATCATTAAAGTCCTACTCAGGATTAGAGCTTGACGGAATAAAGGTATATACGATAAACAACAACCCTGCAGGCTCTTCAGGAAACAAAAAACCGGACCAGTCAAAGCCTGCTCCGGCAGAAACAACTACCCCGGTCACCTCTGTCAGCGGAGCTGCGACCGAAGCCACACAAATTACAACTACAGTGACAACACCTGCTCCCATACCTGAAGACGATATAGGCGATGCAGGAGAACTCAGCAACAACATAATGATATACAAGAACAGAGGTATTCCGATTTATTACGGAAGTCTTGCAAACGGTGTAGAATACGCATCTATCGTAAATGAATACAAGGCGCAGCTTGGAGAATCTGTAAACGTGTACTCTATGGTATGTCCGACTGCAATGTCATTTTACTGGCCGGCAAGCTCTGACGTTTCACACGGTGACGAAGCAGAAAACCTTGAAAACATCAAAAACCATCTTTCCGGAGTTGTTGACGTCAATACAATAGAAGCTCTCAGAGCTCACCGCAGCGAACCGATATACTCACGTACTGACCACCACTGGCAGGCAAGAGGAGCATACTATGCCGCATCAGTTTTTGCAGAAAAGGCAGGAGTTCCTTATGCTGACCTTTCCGAATACGAAGAAGTGTCTGTTCCCGGATATGTAGGAACACTGTACGGATATTCGGGGGCTGCTGTGCTTAATGATAATCCTGAAGACTTTGTGTTCTACAGACCGCGTAACAGCTACACTACAAGATACTATACAACTTCCTTTGAATATCAGTACGAGGGCGCACTTCTTGTTGAAGCATATGGTTCAGCTCTGTATTGTACCTTTATGGGCGGCGATGAAAAAATAGTTCATGTTGAAACAGATGCACCCGGAGACCGTACCCTGTTTATAATAAAAGACAGCTACGGGAACGCTCTTGTCCCGTTCCTTACAGGTTCATTCAAAAATATTTATGTAGTGGATATGAGATACTTTGATCTTAACATAATCTCGTTTATGAAGGAACACAATGCAACCGACCTGCTTTTTGCAATGAACACATTTTCAGCTACCGGCTCAAACTTCTATAACCTGCAGAATCTTCTTTACCAATAATCAGGAGGCGTAAATGGACATACTTACATACCCCTTTGACAACTCATATATTCTAAAAAATAAACGTTCAATAAAAAAACAGCTTCTTTCTTCAGATAACGGAAGAATAAAGAAAAAAATAGCCGTTCTTGGCGGCTCTACGACAAATGAAATCGTAAATATACTTGAGCTTTTTCTTCTGAACTACGGAATAGAACCGGAGTTTTACCAGTCAGAGTACGCACAGTACTGGGAAGACGCTGTTTTCGGAAACAGCGAGCTTGATAGTTTTTCGCCTGATATCGTATATATTCATACGACAAACAGAAACATAACCGGCTTTTCATCAAACATGTCTGCAACCGAAAGCGAGATCGATGATATACTTAACGCTCAGTATCATCACTTTGAACAGGTGTGGACCGCAATAAAAAACAAGTTTGACTGCCCTGTGATCCAGAACAACTTCGAAATGCCTTTTTACAGGCTGCTCGGAAACAAGGATTCAACAGATTACAGAGGAAAAACAAACTTCATAAACCGCTTAAACACCATGTTCTGCAAATACGCTTCTGAAAACGAAAACTTCTATATAAACGATATAAACTATATATCTGCCCTGTACGGACTGGAAAAATGGTCAGACACATCTGCATGGTACATGTACAAATACGCACTCGCAACACAGGCAATACCGGAGCTTTCGTTCAACGTAGCAAACATAATAAAATCAATATACGGTAAAAATAAAAAAATGCTTGTCCTTGATCTTGACAACACACTCTGGGGCGGAGTTATAGGTGACAGCGGACAGCAGGGTATTGAAATAGGCCATGAAACCGGAATTGCAGAAGGCTATCATGAGTTCCAGCAGTATATCAAGGATCACAAACAGCTCGGCGTACTGCTTTCGGTAAATTCCAAAAACGATCATGAAAACGCCATAGAAGGCCTCAACCATCCTGATACGGTACTTACTCCTGATGACTTTATATCAATAAAAGCAAACTGGAATACCAAGGATCATAACATAGAGGATATTTCCGATGAAATATCCATTCTTCCTGACAGCTTTGTTTTTGTTGACGATAATCCTGCAGAACGAAACATTGTTTCCGCTCAGATAAAAGGCATTGCTGTTCCTGAAATGAACAGCGTGGAAAACTATATAAGAACACTTGACAGAAACGCTTACTTTGAGCTTACATCATACACTACAGATGATATAAAAAGAAACGAGATGTACAAGGCAAATATCGAAAGAATAAGAAACGAGAAAGCCTTTACAAACTACAGCGAATACCTTTTAAGTCTCGAAATGACAGCCATGATCGACAAGTTTGATGAGGTTTCACTCAGCAGAATAGTTCAGCTTACAAACAAAAGCAATCAGTTCAACCTCACAACAAGAAGATATACCATGAACGAAATGGAAGAGGTTTTCAAAGATGACAGCTATATAAAAATATACGGCCGTCTCTGCGACAAGTTCGGTGATAACGGAATAGTTTCAGTTGTCATAGGAAAAATAAAAGATGACTGTCTGCACATAGATCTCTGGCTTATGAGCTGTCGTGTACTTAAAAGAGAAATGGAATATGCCATGCTTGATTCACTCGTAGAAATATGTAAGAAGAACGGACTCTCAAAAATATACGGCTATTATTATAAAACAGCAAAAAATGCAATGGTAAAAAATCTTTTTTCTGATTTTGGATTTGATAAAACAAATGAAGATGAAAATGAAAATGCTTCGTTTGTACTTGAAATAAACAACCACAAAAGCAAAAACAACTCAATAAAAATTTATAATAACGGAGGATACTGATAATGGAAAAGGAAGCAATACTTATTAAGCTCACAGAGGTTTTCAAGGACGTTTTCGATCTTGATGATGTGGTTATAACACCATATACTGTAGCAGATGATATCGAGGACTGGGACAGTCTTGAACACATAAACCTCATAAGTGCAGTAGAAAGCACGTTTAAAATGAAGTTTAAAATGAAGGAAGTTTCTACGATGAAAAACGTCGGAGAAATGATGGATATTATTGCAGAACGCACAAAGCTCTGACAGAAAAAAACGCTCATATGGCCGGTAGACCATATGAGCGTTTTTTTCTTTTGTATAAAAATCTGTACAGCTTATATCATATCAGATAAATCGCCGAGTACCGTAATAAAGGAACGTACTGTTTTTCCGGCGTTTCTTTTAAGTGAATTTCGCTGACGTCTTGATGACTTTGAAACGATCCAGCAAACTGTTCCTACTGCGGCACCTGCAGCTGCGCCTTTTATCATTGGCATAACTTTCATGTATCTATCAATCCTTTCGGCTTTCTTAGTAAAATATTTTTCTGAAACGATATTATTATAAGCATTTTTTAATGATAAATACATCTTTTTTTATTCTGAAAATTTTATTTTGCTGATGAAGAAAGAGGAAGTGAAAGCTTCTTTACTGCATCTGCAACAAGGCCTGCTACAGCCTTTGCGCCTGTTTCTGAAAAATGAGTCATATCAGTTGAACCTGCAACAACACCATGGAGATGATAAAGCTTTGCAGCGTCATATCCTATAGAGTTATAGTGTGAAACCATAAGGCTGTTAAGATCAATACAAGGTATCTTATACTGTGCTGCAATACTCTTCATTGCCTTGCAGTAGTTATCATAGGAATTTACGAAACGACCATTCGAATAAGCCTTGAGTCCTATTACTGTTGTAACAAGTACAGGTGTTGCACCCTTCTCAAGAGCTCCTTCAACATATTTGTTGATATAGAACTCAAACGAGCCGTTTGTAGGATTTACTGCTGATCCGCATACCGGAGCATATCGTTCTGCATTATTGTATGCAGCATCGTTTATTCCGAACTGAACAAAGAGATAGTCGCCTTGTTTTATCTCGTTGAGTATGGTAGTAAGTCTTCCGTTATCATAGAAGCTCTTGGAGCTTCTTCCTGCTATTGCGTGATTTGATACTGCAACATCGCTGTTAAAGTATTCTCCAAGATAATAACCCCAGCCCTGTTGAGGAGCATAGCTTGCTCTGTAGCTCTGTACTGTGGAATCACCTGCAATATAGATAGTGGTTTTTCCGTTTGTAGAATCACCGGGCTGAGAAGAAGGCTGATATATCTCTGCTATAGGTTCATCTGTGTATTCAAGCTTTATGTAGTCGATATTCGGAGCACCCTCAGATGTAAGAGAGATCGCCTTGATAGTGTTTTTTCCGAGTACAAAAGGAAGAACTATTCCTCTTGTTTCCCATGTAGTCCATGCACCTGTTGTAAGGAATGGCTGTACCCAGTAGTTCTGTGTGTCGCCGTTTACTTCTATACGCATTGAACGGTCGTTCTGACTTGCGTTTGCTATTCTGAATGATACAAGATAATTGCCTGCTTTTTGTATATCAACGTCAAACTTTATTGAGCTGTCTACTTCGTTGTTGAGATTTACATATGCCGGACATTCGAAGCCTGCATTTACGGTTTCGGTCATTCCCTGATATATCTCTGCATCCATCGCAGGATATATCTTTGCTTCGGGCAGTGTTTCAGCAGGTTCCGGAGAAATAAGTGTTCCTATAATAGTTGTCGCAGAACTGCGCTTCATAAGAAAATGTTTGTGAGCAGCAAGATCAGAAAGGTTTATGGTGTTGTTTCCGTCAACATCTGCTCTTTCAAACTCTGCATCTGTAAACGTAATGGCTTTTAAATTATACTGAGATATCAAGGTAAGATCAAGAAGATCTATTACCTGGTCGTCATTGACATCACCGTAAAGCTTTCCGGCGTTCGGAGAAACAGGAGCCGGAGTCGTTGTAACAGGAGGAGCAGTCTGCGGAGGAGCTGTCGTAGTTACAGTTGTAGTAACAACAGGCTCCTGATAAAGTGAAAACTTTACATCCTCGCTTACAAGTCTTGCAAGCAGATCGGCACCTTTTCTGTTGAAGTGAAGAGTATCGTTTGTATCGTAGTGAGCTGTAGTTGCATCAGGACCTATAGAAAGAAAATAATTCTGAGCAAGATTAAAAAGATCACACACTCTTACATTCTGCTCTTTTCCTATCTTATCAAGCTCTGAGCCGAACCAGCGTCCTGTGAGAAGAGGATTTCTTGTTATATCTCCTGCTCTTCCCTGCTGTTTTACGAGTACAACTGTCATGCCTTTTTGTTTAGCTTTTTTTGTCATATCCGTAACTACGTTATAGTATTCCTGAGCATTGGAATAGTTTGTATCGTTTATACCTATCGATATAACATAATAATCGCCTTTTTTTCCGTACTTGAGTACCGGATCAAACTGACCGGCACTTACAAAGCCTGCTGCATACTGACCGCTTGCTGCAAGGTTACGCACCATGAAGTCTTTTCCTACATATTTGTCAAGCAGCTGTCCCCAGCCAACTCTCTGTGCAGTATCCTTCGGATAATAATTGCAGACTGTAGAGTCACCGCAAAGCCAGATAGTCGGAGGAAGTGTTGTATCTGAAGAAAGCTTTTCTATCTCAAGAGCACTGAGTGAGAAAACCGTGTTTGCTTTTCCCTCTGTTACCATAAGACTAAGCTGTCCGTCTGTAACAGGAATTATAAATGAATCTGTAGCGTTGTTGCCTGTGAGATTGATAAGCTGAAGAACATCCTCTGCAACAACACTTGCTCTTGTACAGTTTCCAAGATGAACAGTAATCTTATATAATCCGCTGTTCAGATCTACCTTGAATGTGTTTGACCTGTCAGTACTCTTAAAAACTACTGCGTCACTGAGTGCACCCTGTCCTGCTGCTTTGGAATCAGCCATATTTCCCGGGGTGTTGAAGCCATAGCCCTTTCCGGAATTATAACCCTCCCAGGCAGCAACTCCGGTATACCCGCTTGCTACTCCACCGCTGCCGAAGTCAAACTTGCAGCTGTCTCTTGCAGCTGAGACCTTGTCATTGCCTGCCGGAGAAACTACGCCCGAAACAAGCATCATCGCTGAGGCTGTCAGCGCCGCAACAGCCCGCTTAAAAAATTTTTTCATTACATCATATCCTTTCACATATCATATGTACAGTATAAAACGCTGTCTTTTCAACGCTCTTACAAAATATCCACCTGAAATGCTTTCAGATGGATATTTTAAAAACAACTGATTATTTTGCATAATAAACCTGCGGATATCCGGGAAGCTTATAACCTGTACCAAGGAAGAAGCTTGTATGCGGTGGCTGATTGTATGCTGTATTTTCTGCAGCTACAGAAGTTCTGTACTGAATATCATGCATAAAAGTAAAGGTTCGAATATCTGTGTTGTGTGTTGTGGAATATATCCTGAGAGCCGAGCTGTCTTCTGTATGAACAACAAGCTCTTCACGCCAGTCGCCAAACAGATCTGCAGTAAGATTAGGAGTGTTCTTAGTACTGTTGCAGCCAACAACACCTGAAGGAGCAAGCATTGTATTTACGCCGTTTGCAGTATACTTTGTAATAACTGCTCCGTCAAGAAGCTCACTCTCAAGGTCACCGTCCCAGTGTATTACAAAGTTCGAAGGAAGCTTTGATGAGGAGCCTATTACTTTTCCGTAACCGTCATAAATATCTCCGCTTCTTGCGCCCCAGAACTCAGCAGTGTCATTTCCCGGTAAAATATTTGCCGCACATGCTCTGCCTGTATCCTTGTCTGCAGTATATCTGAAAATAATCTGTCCTGTTGCTGCATCTGAAAGTGTACATCCGTAAGGTGATACCTCATGGCACAGCCATACCTCAAGTCCGGGTCTTGAAGGAATGAAGTCACTGACATGGATAGCATCGCCATGTCCCAGATTCATGGAATAAAGTCCTTTTCCGTCATGATCTATTGTACATGAGCCGTAAATAATCTCATCGTATCCATCGCCGTCAACGTCAGTAATCGTAAGATTGTGATTTCCCTGTCCGCTGTAGGAGCTGTTTGGCTTGCCCTGTTTATCAGTTCCGCCGTCATAGCTGTCAAAGAACCATCTCTGTGTGAGCTTGCTTCCGTTCCAGTCATATGCTGCAATTGTAGCTCTTGTATAGTAACCGCGGCACATAACAACACTCGGCTTCTTGCCGTCCAGATATGCTACACCTGCAAGGAATCTGTCAACACGGTTTCCGTAATCGTCGCCCCATGTCTGCTTAAGTGAATTTCCTCTCGGAGGATTGTAGTTTATGGTATCCATGACCGCACCTGTTTCTCCGTTAAATACTGAAAGATATTCAGGTCCGTTAAGGATATATCCGTTCTGCGATCTGTAATCCTTAGAGCCGTCGCCGATTACTCTGCCTGTTCCGTCAACAGTTCCGTCAGCAGTCTTGCATATCATTTCTGCCTTGCCGTTGCCGTCAAAATCATAAACCATAAACTGTGTATAGTGAGCACCTGCACGGATGTTTTTACCGAGATCTATTCTCCAGAGCTGTTTGCCTTCAAGTGTATAGCAGTCGATATATACGTTTCCGGTATAGCCCGCCTTGGAATTGTCCTGAGCGTTTGTAGGATCCCACTTGAGAATTATTTCGAGCTTTCCGTCACCGTTCACGTCTGCTGTACTGCAGTCTGATGCTGTGTATTCACATGTTGAACCGTCAGGCATTCTCATTGAAGAAGGCTTGTTGAGTCTGAGCTCCAGATATTCACCTCCGATAAGCACAGAGCGTTCGGAAACCTCGCTGAGAGTTCCGTTTATATATGTTTCAAGACTGTACTTTGAAGCAGAGCTTCCTGAGTTATCAAGATATGTTGTAGCTTCACCGGCACCTGATGTGTATATGAGTGAGCCATCCTTATAAAGCTTGAATGTTGTGTCTGCCGGATCTGTTCCTAAGCTTCTCCAGCTTACAAGCATTCCGTTTCCGGTGTTTACTGCAGAGAGTGCTCTTTCGAGACGTTCAACCTGTTTTGAACCCGGTGATACAGGCGGTTCATACGGAATAACAGAGTTTTTGTTGAGTTCATCTGCCGGCTTGTCTGTAGCTATGAGTTTTATCAGATCAACGTTAGGACCGCCGTTTGATGTTGTTGCGACCATCTTTATCTTGTTTTCGCCCTGTTTAAGCGAAACAACTATCTTGTTTTCACTCCAGTCAGTCCATGCACCTGTTCCGTCAAAATTCATAAAGTAGCTGTCGTTGCTTCCGTTTACAAAAACGTTGAGCGGTCTTGCTGCTGTTGTTCCGTTTGCAAAACGTACTGTAAGCTCATAGTTTCCGTCTGAAGGAGCGTTTACGGTAAATGTAAGTGAGCTTCCCATGACATTATCAAAGTTCACATATGACTGGCCTAAAAATCCTCCGTTTACTGTCTCAGTAATACCGTTGAATATTTGTCCGTCACAGCCATAGTAGATCATTTCCTTAGGCGGCTCCGGAGTTGTAACCTCAGTAGTCGTTGTGGTCTCTGCAGTTGTTACAGGCGGAGTTGTTGCTTCTGTAACAATCGGCTCGGTTACCTGAGGCTCGAATTCGGTACATAGAGTTCCGATAATAGTATTGCCCTGTATCTTGTTCATGATATATCTTTTAAGAGTCGCAAGATCTGAAAGATTGACAGTTGAATTCTGGTCAACATCCATCAGCGTCATCTCCTGCGGAGTAAAATCCAACGTTCTGAGAAGATACTGTGAACATATGGTAAGATCAGTCAGATCTACTATTCCGTTATGATCAGCATCACCATAATACATTCCGTCTGCTGCGGATGAATTAAAGCCTGTGCATAAGTTAAGACCAAGCATTGCTGAAGCTACCGCAATAGCCAGTCTTTTTGAACGTTTATTCTTATTCAAAACATACAACCTCCGTTTTATACTACAATACAAATTTTTTACGTTATGTAATTCTTTACTCAACTATTTATTTTTATTATATAGCTTTTATACAATTTTGTCAAGCAATGAATAGTATTTTCTGATATTTGTATTGTTTTTTTAGTTGATTTTCAGATACATTCACAAATAAATTGTATTCTCTTGATTTTGAAATTTGTACGTAGTATTTTCAGACTTTATTTTTTTAAAAACAGCATAAAAATATTGACAAATTCTGATCCTATGTGCTATACTTTGCTTGGAGAGGCTTTTTCTCTGTAAAAACACATAAAAACAGTAAAAAGAAAGAAGGAAACAGCTTATGATAATCAAACTTATCATCGAAATCATTATCGGAGCTATAGTCGGATCTATAGCGGGAAAGATTATGGACAACCGCAATTCAGGCTTCTGGAAAAATGCAGCTCTCGGTATTGTCGGCGGGTTTGTCGGCGGCTTTATCGGAAACTTCATAGGCATAGGCGGAGGAGTAATCGGCTTCTTCCTTTCAGTAGCAGGAGCATGTCTTGTAATCTGGCTTTTCCGTAAATTAAAGTGAACTTCAAAAATGATTTTACGTTCACTATAAAAAGAAAAAAGAACACGTATACCGGCTCATCATCGCCTTATACGTGTTCTTTTTTTATGGTTTTGTTTATAGCGGAGGCTTCAAAGGATAAAGTCCCTTAATATGAGTAAACATCTCAGAACCTGAATAAACAGTTTCTGTGCCCTCAGCACTCGCACAATAATCCGAGTCTATACATATCTGATACTTATTGCCTTCAGTAAAAGCAGGATCAGAAATCAGTACATAGCTGTATTTTTTGTTTGAAACATATATCAAAGCACCTGCAGCTTCATCTGTCGGATATAATATTACTTTTTCGGACTTTGTATGAATCTCCGGAAAATCAAGTGCAAGAACAGGCTGGGTAAAATCAGAAGAAGCATAAGAGGACTGATTGTCAGTGGCAGTTGCAAGTACTGTTCCGCCGGATATATTCAATGCACCCACTGATGTAATTCCTCTGTCTCCTGAAGCTGTTACCGAACCGCCTGTTATAGTCACGGCAGTTTCACCCTGAAGAGCATCCTTACCGGATTTTATGGAAACTGTGCCTTGGTTTATAACCACAGCGTTTTTGGTTGATTTTATGCCGTCTCCTTCGGTGTTTATCGAAACATCAGCACCCTTAAGCTCTATGTTTCCCTTGGCTTTTACAGCGTCTGACTCAGCAATTCCGCTGCCGTCGGAGTCAGTTTTAATTTCGATAGTACCGCCGTTTAAGCTTATATCGTTGTTACAGTAAACCGCCATACATGCGTTTGTATTTATCTTAAGTGTACCGGTTGATTTTTTTGTAAACGATATGTCATCCTTAGCGTAAATTGCCGCAGACGCTGCCTCGAGTACATCATATGTATTTGTGAGAACGTTTGTGCCTTCAAAGGTTATCTTTGTCTTTTCGGCATTTTCTATCATGATACACGGTGTATCCGAAGTATTTGTCATGGATACGTTGTCAAGAGTTATTTCTACATCTTCGATATCTTCTGCTGCAGCCGAAACAGTTATAGTTGCATCTGTTGTCATTTTTCCGCTGATAGTATAAGCTCCGCTTCTGCTGATAGTTACACTTGTTCCTTCTACAGTAATTCCTTCTCCGCTTGCTTCAACAGTGTCACCCTTCAGCTGTATTGTGTTTTCAGAAGTAGCACCGTCGTTTATGAACATACTTTTTAGCAGAACAAAATCAATGATGTTTATGCCAAGATCATCGTTCAGATCTGCGCCCGCTCTCTCACTGTCGGTGAGGGTGCCTATTCCGAGAAGATAATTCTTCATGCGTACCATATCGGCAGCTGTAACAGAACCGTCGTTGTTTACGTCACCCGGAACTGCAGCTGCACTAACCGCAAAAGCCGACATTGAAAAACATGTAAGAAGTGCAGTTACTCCTGCAGCACATCGTTTCAGAAATCCTGAGTTATTCATAGTCATTTTCCTTTCTGTTTTCAGATAAATAGTAAACAAAAAAAATATTTTTTTCGTTCACTATAGTTTTCCGGCTGATCAACCTCAGCCTTGAGCATAGTACAGCTGAAATTGTTTGGTTTTTGGCATTTTTAATATTTTACAGCTGTTTATTGTTATTTATTATATCACTTTTTCCTCTTCAATTCAAGCCTGTATGAAGCAGCACTGCATTTTATATATTTTTATACAAAAAAACTTTATATAATTTACGAATATACAGTGAAACTTTTTTGAAAAAGCTATTTTCTTTTACTGCGATTTATGATATAATAAAGTTTAAAAGGCAAAAAAATATAAAATACCAGGAGAAGTGAAGATTGATATGGAAAAAAATAAGAAAAAAGTTCTTATAATCGGCTCCGGTCCGATTATCATCGGACAGGCTTGCGAGTTTGACTACTCTGGAACACAGGCATGCAAAGCTCTCAGACAGCTCGGTTACGAAATCGTTCTTGTGAACTCAAACCCTGCTACGATCATGACCGATCCGGGAATAGCTGATGTAACTTATCTTGAACCGCTTAACGCTCAAAGACTTGAAGAAATCATCGCTAAGGAACGCCCTGACTGCCTTCTTCCGAATCTTGGCGGCCAGTCCGGTCTCAACCTCTGCTCTGAGCTTAACAAACTCGGTATTCTTGAAAAATACAATGTTGAAGTAATCGGCGTTCAGGTTGACGCTATCGAAAGAGGCGAAGACCGTGTCGAATTCAAGAAAACAATGGACAGCCTCGGCATACAGATGGCAAGATCAGAGGTTGCCTACACAGTTGACGAAGCACTTGCCATAGCTGACAAGCTCGGTTATCCTGTCGTTCTCAGACCTGCTTACACAATGGGCGGTACAGGCGGCGGTCTCGTTTACAACACTGAAGAACTCAAGAGCGTCTGCACAAGAGGCTTACAGGCTTCTCTCGTAGGACAGGTACTCGTTGAAGAATCCATACTCGGCTGGGAAGAGCTTGAGCTTGAAGTTGTCAGAGACTGCGAAGGCAATATGATAACTGTATGCTTCATAGAAAACATAGATCCTCTTGGTGTACATACAGGTGACAGCTTCTGTTCTGCCCCTATGCTTACTATTTCCGAGGACGTACAGAAGGAGCTCCAGCGCCAGGCTTACAAGATAGTTGACGCTATACAGGTTATCGGCGGTACTAACGTTCAGTTCGCAAGAAACACTGAGGACGGCCGAATCATAGTAATCGAAATCAACCCAAGAACATCACGTTCATCAGCTCTTGCATCAAAGGCAACAGGCTTCCCTATCGCACTTGTTTCCGCTATGCTCGCAACCGGTCTCACTCTCAAGGATATTCCTTGCGGAAAATACGGCACACTTGACAAGTACTATCCGGACGGAGACTACATAGTAATCAAATTTGCAAGATGGGCTTTTGAAAAATTCAAGAAGTCAGAAGACAAGCTCGGTACACAGATGCGTGCTGTCGGCGAAGTAATGAGTATCGGTAAGACATATAAGGAAGCGTTCCAGAAGGCTATCAGAAGCCTTGAGCAGGGCCGCTACGGTCTTGGTTTTGCAAAGGACTTCAACAGCAAGACAAAGGAAGAGCTTATTGATATGCTCCATATCCCTACTTCCGAACGTCAGTTTATCATGTATGAGGCTCTCCGCAAGGGCGCTACAGTTGATGAACTTTTTGAGCTTACAAGAATAAAGAAATACTTCATTGAACAGATGAAGGAGCTCGTAGAAGAAGAAACTGCACTTATGGCTATGAAAGGAAGCGTTCCGGAGAAGGACGTACTCCTTAATGCTAAGAAAAACGGCTTCTCAGACAAGTATCTCTCACAGATCCTTGAAGTTCCGGAAGCAGATATACGTGAGAAAAGAATCAGCTTCGGCATAACTGAGGCATGGGAAGGCGTTCACGTAAGCGGCACAAAGGATGCTGCCTACTACTATTCTTCATACAACATCGAAGATAAGAGCGTTGCTTCAAACGATAAGCCAAAGATCATGATCTTAGGCTCTGGTCCTAACCGTATAGGTCAGGGTATAGAGTTTGACTACTGCTGTGTTCATGCTGCAAATGCCCTCAAGAAGCTCGGCTTTGAAACTATCATGGTAAACTGTAACCCTGAAACAGTTTCAACCGACTATGATACTTCAGACAAGCTCTACTTCGAACCTCTTACTCTTGAAGACGTTCTCTCAATTCACGAAAAAGAAAAGCCTGTCGGCGTTATCGCACAGTTCGGCGGTCAGACTCCGCTTAACCTTGCAGCTGATCTTAAAAAATACGGCGTAAAGATACTCGGTACAACTCCGGAAACAATAGACTTTGCAGAAGACAGAGACCTCTTCAGAGAAATGATGGACAAGCTCGAGATTCCTATGTCAGAATCCGGCATGGCTGTTACAGTTGAAGACGCTGTCGAAATAGCTGAAAGAATCGGATATCCTGTAATGGTTCGTCCTTCATACGTTCTTGGCGGCCGCGGAATGGAAGTTGTACATGACGCAGAAACACTCAAGGTATATATGCGTGCAGCTGTAGGCGTTACACCTGACAGACCTATACTCATAGACCGTTTCCTCAACAACGCTCTCGAATGTGAAGCTGACGCAATAAGCGACGGTGAAAACGTATTTGTTCCTGCTGTTATGGAGCATATCGAGCTTGCAGGTATTCACTCCGGTGACTCTGCATGCATACTTCCTTCTCTCAACATTTCACCTGAAAATGTTGCAACTATCAAGGAATACACAAAGAAGATCGCTAAGGAAATGGACGTAAAGGGTCTTATGAATATGCAGTATGCTATCGAAAACGGTAAGGTATACGTTCTCGAAGCAAATCCGCGTGCATCAAGAACTGTACCTCTTGTTTCAAAGGTATGCAACATACAGATGGTTCAGCTTGCTACACAGATCATCACAGCTCCTCTCACAGGAAATCCTTCACCGGTTCCCGAACTCAAGGACAAGAAATTCCATCACTACGGCGTAAAGGAAGCTGTTTTCCCATTCAACATGTTCCCTGAGGTTGACCCTCTCTTAGGACCGGAAATGCGTTCTACAGGTGAAGTACTCGGCATGTCCGAAAACTTCGGAGAAGCTTATTATAAGGCACAGGAAGCTACTCAGACAAAGATAGCTCTCTCAGGAACTGTACTTATCAGTATAAACGACGGCGACAAGCCTGAAATAATAAACGTTGCCAAGGACTTTGAGGCACTCGGCTTCCGCATCCTTGCAACAGGCGGAACACATACTCTCCTCAAGGAAAACGGTATAAACTCTGAAAAGATATTCAAGCTCCAGCAGGGCAGACCAAACATCCTTGACGCTATAACAAACGGCGAGATAGACATTGTTATCAACACTCCTGATAACAAGAAGGGGCTTGAGGACGACAGCTATATCAGAAAGAGTGCTATCCGTAAGCGTGTATTCTACGTTACAACAGTAGCTGCTGCAAAGGCTACAGTAGAAGGTATCAAGGCTATCAAGAACAAGTCAGGAAACGCTGTAAAATCACTTCAGGAATTCCACAGCGAAATAGAATAAGTTTTTTTCCTGATCTTTGTTTCGTTTAATATGTTTTTCAGAATGCAGGGCATTTATTATGTCCTGCATTTTTTATTAACCTGACTGCGAAAGCTTAATGCATATCAGCCAATATCATACCTTACACAAAAGGTTTTTAAACAGAACAATCCCGTCAGTCACACCAAAACCGGTGCGACTGACGGGATTTATTGATTATTATCGTCAACGAAAATATTTTATTTTAAAAGCTCGCTTTTAAGTAAGATGAGGTCGATTATATCGAGTCGTCCGTTACCGTTGAGATCTGCTGACAGCTTGTTTTCAGATGAAACCTCTGTAAGTCCGATCAGGGCTTTTTGTAAAAGAACAAGATCAGACGCTGAAACTGAACCGTCTTTGTTTACATCTCCTGCAACATCTGTTGACTCAGTTCCGTACAGTGATATTTCTGCAAGGTTACAGCAGTATACATTGTCATGGTTATAACCGTTGTTAGGTGTACCTTCCGGAACCTGATAACGAATGTATCTGAATGAATTAGGACCTGACATCTTAATATAATTCATTCCTGACGGAGGAAGAGTGTTTATTTTATGGATCTCCGTCCAGTTCACACCATCTGCTGAACCTGATATAACGGCATCAACACAACGGAACTCATATTCACTTCTTGGTGCATATGCTATTGTTTCTAAGTTGTACTTCTTGCCAAGGTCAATCTGAACCCATCCGTTTCCTACGCCGTCAAAATATGTTCCGAGCTTTCCGTCAACAACCTTTTTGCAGTCATTAGGGCTGTCTTTCCATGGAGCAGAGCCTGTGATCATATCTGATGTCAATGATATTTTTCCGTCAAGTCCTGCAACTGTTCCGTAAACTTTTATTTCGGCAAGGTTACAGCAGTATGAGCTTTCCTTGTTGTATGGGTTTGTAGGAGTACCCTGAGGAGTCTGATAACGTACATATCGTACTCCTTGATTTCCTGTAAGATGTGTAAAGTAGTTAAGACCGTTAAACGGTTCGTTTGTCAGCTTGTATCCCTGTGTCCAGTTTGTTCCGTCAGACGAGAATGAAATAGCAGCATCGACGCATCGGTATGCATATCCGGAACGAGGAGCAATAGCTACTGCTGAAATATCATATTCTGAGCCAAGGTCAACCTGTACATAACCGTTTCCTACGCCGTCAAAATATGTGCTGAGATTATTGTCAACTGTATTTGTAAAGCTATACTTACTGTCATTTTTCCATGGAGCAGAACCTGTAACCATACCGGTTGAAAGCGGAATCTCATCCAGATCCATGTCTATTGTAGTAACGTTATCTATTATGAATGTAGTAACTGAGTTTCCGATAAGAGTTGCAGAAAATCCGCTGCCGTCTGTTGCTATAGGAGCGAGTTCCTTCCAGTTTTCACCGTTCTGAACGTTGCCGCTTGTTCTTATTACCTGAACTTTTGAGCCGATATCGCTAAACTGAGATAAATCAAAACGAACATCGCTGTTACTGCCTGAAGTATTAACCGATACGATAACAAGACGATCTCCTTCAGGATCATAGGCTGCTACATTTCTTCCGGAAACATTAAGCATAGTATAGCCCGGTCTTATATATCTTGAGAACTGACCAAAAGCATAATATTTTTTTGTAAGTATGATGTCATTTTTATCATGATCCGCTACTGCGAGTCCCCAGAAGCCGCCGTTGATATCAGGCATACCTGAGTCTTTTCTTCCCTTGTATCCTGCTGCACATACATGCTTGTCAATTGCCTGCCAGAGAACCCATGCTGAAGGATTCAATCCGTTAAGATCTATTGCCATACGCTCAGCTAACCAAAGAGCCGCACCCATCTGACCTGCATTCTGACCCGCAACAGCTCCGCCGTCAACCTCACTCATCCAGAGATTCATGTTGCTTTTCTTTGCGAGATTCTTAAGCTCAGAACGCTTGCTTCCTCCGTAGGTGTGAGTATCTATTCGTGAAACTACACGCTTTGCATCAGCTGACAATGCATTATACGCGTTAATAGCTGTATCGATAGATGTTTCATCAGATCCGCATATGATAACATCGTCGAGTCCGTGACGTTTCATAGCCTTATCGAGTTCTATAAACATTGTTGACTCGGAGTTGCCTATATCAAAGTGACAGCCCTCCTGCTTCGGACTTCCGGCATACCAGAAGTTTGTATACGGCTCGTTCATAGGAGAAACACTCTGAACATCTATTCCAAGAGTTTTTTCATAGTGTTCGCATACTTTTGCAAGATATTCTGCAAAATCATCATAATAGTCATCCTTGAGATTGTTTTTACCACCGTCAGTGTTTCCGCTGCTGCATCCGCTTTTAGTCATATAGTACGGAGGAGAGTTCGAAAACATTTCAACAATAAGATCTTCCTTACACGCAGCTATTGATTTTAAAAGAACATTTCGCTGATTAGCATCGGCGTTCCAGTCATATGTTACATTTCCGTTCTGGTACTTTGTAAAACCGGGTATATCTGAGTCTGTACGTGTGATATGAGTATGTGACGGATTGTCACCACCGCCGATATTATAACGGGCGATATTCATTCTCAGACCACTTTCTCCGAAAAATGCTTCTGCTGCCTGATTTGCCAGTGAATCAGAATATCCAAGACGATTTGCCCACCAGCACAGCGATGTTCCCCATCCTTCAAAAATTCCATCGTTTATCTCGTAAATATTATACGGAGAAACTACTACATTTGTTGCAGCACTTACTTCATAATCCGACGGTACCGGTATTGTGGATACTGCAATAATCCCGGACAAAACTACTCCGATGATTTTTTTGATTTTCATACTTTACACCTTCCTGATATATAAATATTACTTTCAGACAACTATTGTCTGAAGTGCATTATAAACATTTCATCTGTTAAATGTTTTTTGTTTTATATACATAAATATAGGATATAATAAATCAAATCAGCTGTCAACTGACAAAATACATTTTTGGTGGAGAAAATGCATAAATGAGGATTATTTTTCTGTCAACATCATAAATTTTCACTCAAAAAATTCACCCTCACAAAATAAGATATATAGTGATATAGAAGTATTTATAAATATCATATAAAACTTAATACAGCGGATTATGTAAAAACGAACAGGCGTAGAAAAATATACGCCTGTTTTCTTTTGCATTTTTTAAACAACTTCTATTTTAACATCCGATAATAGCCCTTATACCTTTCTGGAGAAAAACGGCGATGAAATACGGGATATTTCCGACGAAATTCCTTTTGATATCCCTGAAAGTTGGGAGTGGTGTAGGCTTGGTTTAATTGGTGATTGGGGTTCAGGAGCAACTCCAAGTCGTTCAAATCCTGAATATTATAACGGCAATATACCTTGGCTTAAAACAGGTGATTTGAACGATAATTTTATAACTTTCATTCCTGAAATGATTAGCGAATTAGCATTAAAAAAAACATCAGTAAGACTAAATCCGACAGGCTCGGTTTTAATTGCGATGTATGGAGCGACTATAGGAAAAGTGGGTATTTTAACATTTCCTGCTACAACCAATCAAGCTTGCTGTGCTTGTCTGCCAATACAAGTTTACAATAAATATTTGTTTTATTTTTTACTATCAAACAAAGAAAAATTTATTAAACAAGGAGAAGGCGGAGCACAACCTAATATATCAAAAGAAAAAATAATTGCTACATTAATGCCACTCCCACCTCTCGCTGAACAACGCCGCATAGTAGCCAAAATCGAAGAATTATTACCATATATAGAAAACTATACTCAAACCGAAACAAAGCTTAACGCCCTAAATACTACATTCCCCACACAGCTCAAAAAATCCATCCTTCAACAAGCAGTACAGGGCAAACTTGTTCCGCAAAATCCTGATGATGAGCCTGCGTCGGTGCTTTTAGAGCGTATCAGAGTTGAAAAACAAGAGCTTATCAAGGCAGGCAAAATCAAAAAGGACAAGAATGAGTCGGTCATTTTCAGACGGGATAATTCTCATTATGAGATGGTAAACGGTGTTGAGCGTTGTATCGATGATGAAATACCATTTGAGGTGCCTGAAAGCTGGCAATGGGAACGCTGGGGAAACATATCAATTTCAATCCAATATGGATATAATGCAGCGGCACAATCAACAGGCAGAATAAAGATGGTAAGAATAAGCGATATTCAAAATAATACTGTTATGTGGGATTCTGTACCGTTTTGTGATATATCTGAAGCTGATATTGAAACTTATAAACTAAAAACAAATGATATTTTATTTGCACGAACAGGTGGAACAGTAGGAAAATCATATCTTGTTAAAGATGTTCCTGAAGATGCAGTGTATGCTGGATACTTAATCAGAACAAGATATAGTTTGTTATTATGTCCCGAATTTTTAAAATATTTTATGGAAAGCGAACTATATTGGTCGCAATTAAGAAGCGGCACTATTGCCACTGCACAACCAAATTGTAACGGCAAAACACTTGCAAATATGTTTATACCGATACCGCCGTTTGAAGAACAAAGAAACATTGTGAAAAGAATATCTCAATTATTTAAATACTGCGAAAAATTATAAAAATCGGCATACGCCCTTAATTCGAGGACGTATGCCTTTTTCTTACCAATCTACAATCGTATCAACGATTTCTCGCTGTTCTGTTGCGGTTTTTCTAA
>SVNR01000047.1 GCA_015066815.1 Ruminococcus sp. | reverse complement strand
TGCTTGATTTCTACGTCAATCACATATCTCTTTTCACCTGTGCATGCTTTCCCTTGACATTTATTCCAGTTCGGGCATGCTTTACATCTTGCTGGTATAACAGAGATAGTTACATCAGGATCGCCGGTTATTTCAAGATTATGTCCTTCATGACCTTTCTGACCGCCTTGCTTTCTGTTTGTTTTTTCTCTGAGACTTGTCTTTTTATTTGGTTTCTTTAATCCATCGCTTGAAGGTGGCTTTGAACTGTTGTTTGAGTTTTTGTTTTTCTTTTCTGTAAGTTCTGCTATTTTCTGAGTAAGAACTTCTATTTGTGCTGTGAGTTCCGAAACTTGCTCACTTAGAGCTTTATTTTGATTTATCAAATTGGAAATCTGTTCACTCTGTTTTTTATTCTGTTCAAGCAGAACACGAACAAATTCGTCTGTTATTTCAAACTGCATTCAAGACACCTTCTTACGTAGTTTTATATACTTATTATACTACTAAAAAGATATCATTTCTATTAGAGATTTTAACAAGATATTATCAACTATGCTATGTTGAAAATCTTTAATTTTTTTCAGGATGGGTTATACTCCTGAACAGTTACGAAGAAGATTTATCAGGCGCTGATTAGGCTGATAGTTTGTGTTGTTGTAGTAGGCAAATATTATGTCGTGTATTTTGTTCATAAAAGCAGAAATATCCGGGTCCGTAAGCATAAGCTGTTCGAGATATTCGCGGTCAGATGTAACCGGACATTTGCAGCCGCAGGAGTCTCTTTCGATTAGTGTGGTTTCTACTTTTGTATCTGCCGGAGCGTTTCCCTCAAGAACTAAGAGAGCTGCTTTTATTGCATGAACGCCAAGCTCACGGTATTGGGCGCGTACTGTAGTAAGCGGCGGCTTCATGGACAGTGCCTGTGGAATATCGTCAAAGCCTGTTACCATGATATCCTTGCCTATGGAAAGTCCGCGTTTGTTTATTTCCTTGTAGCCTGCAACAGCCATAAGGTCATTTGCAAAACATATTGCGTCTATGTTTCCGGAGTTTGCGTCAAGCAGCTTCTCTACAACGTTTCCGCAGTTTTCTGTAAAATCCCCTTCCACAACAAGCTTCGGGTCAAAAGGAATACCGTGTCTTTTAAGTGCGGATTTGTATTTTTCGAATCTCTGTACGGCTTCAAGGTTTGTTGAAGGACCGCTTACAAATCCTATGCGTTTTCTCTTGTGTTTTTTTACAAGATGGTCTATTTCGAGGTCTATTCCGTTTGTTTCAAAAGAAATACACGGATAGTTTTCTATTTTTTCAGATATGGTCATTACGGGAGTTCCCGAAAATCTTTTCAGGATATCCGAAAGTGCGCTTGGAGAAACATATCGTCCTATCACTGCAGTTTCTATTATGATAGCGTCAAAGCTGTTGTTCTCCGCATATGAAAACATGCAGTTGTGCTGATAGTGGTATTTTTTGCTGAGATGGTCGTTGGTATGTTCTTCTTCTAAAAATCTTACCGGAAAAACCACAAGATTTATGTCGAGAGTTTCAGCCGCATGTGCAGCACCAAGAAAAATCTCTTCAGAAAATCTGCTTTCCATATGCCCCACAAAAAGTGCGATGGAGTGACGCTTTTTCATTGAGTATCCCCTTTCTCAATTGATAAAAAATACAGCCTGGAACGTGTCCCTGTCAATACGGAGCAGGTCCGAAAATAAAAAGGACTTTTGTTATATATACATATATATATATTATACTATTTTTAAGAAAAAATCAAGGGACAATGTGGCAATATAATTCTGAAAAAACTGTGAAAGGTTACTATTTTGCTTTTGAGACCTGTAGTTTTCGGGAGGTTACAGTGAAAGAAAAAAATCTGAAAAATTTTTAAAAAATTATGTAACCTTTTTTTCTTTTATCTGTCTTTATAGGTGAAAGACGTTTTTTAGATAATGTCTTAATAAGATTTTTTAAAAAAAGAGAAACGGAGAGGGATTATGAAAAAAAACAGACTTACAGCACTTATGCTCATTGCATCACTTGCAGCAAATGGTTTCGGAGCTTTGAACGTATGCAGTGCAGAAACCGTTACAGGTGAGAACGAAGCGTTTGATATCAACTCACTCGGTGTGCGCGGTGATATGAACAATGACGGAAAGCTGTCTATATTTGACCTTATAAGATACAGGATGTATCTGCTCGGCTCGGATATCGAACTGCCTTCAGCTTATCAGACCGATATTAACGGTGACGGAAAAAACAATATCAGTGATTTTATTATGCTCAAGAGTGCTCTTCTTGACGATATAAAAATCTGGTCTCCTAAGAACATGCCGGTTATGGATGGCTCTACCTCTGCTATACCGCTTGAGGCAGGCTTCAAGGCGAAGATGCTCGGAATAAACTATTCTGACGCAAAAAGCCTTGTAAGTCATCATAAGACACATGAAGCTTTTGCGAGACTTCTTTCCGGTGAAAACGACATGATTTTCACAGTACCGATCTCAGAGTCACAGCAGAAGGATGCTGATAAGGCAGGAGTACACCTCAACCACACTCCTGTTGCAAAGGAAAGCTTTGTTTTTGTTGTGAACAAGAACAATCCTGTTGATTCACTTACACAGGAACAGATAAGAGGGATCTATTCAGGAAAAATAACAAACTGGAAGGAAGTAGGCGGAAACGACGAAAAGATCATTCCTTACCAGAGAAACAATGATTCGGGCAGCCAGAACTATATGGTTGATTTTATGAAGGGCTATGAGCTCATGGAGCCGCCTAAGGACTATATCGTTGGTGCAATGGGTTTACTTATGGATGCTGTTGCGGTTTATGATAACTCCGTACAGGCAATAGGTTATTCTGTATACTCATATGCAGCACAGATGTATGAAAATTCATCTGACGTAAAATTCATTGCAGTCGATGGAGTAGCGCCGTCAAGAGAAACCATGGCAGACGACAGCTATCCGCTTCTCAGCAGTACATACATAGTGTATACCGACAATGCTTCACAGAATACTCTTGATTTTGTAAAGTGGGCAACCTCAGAGGAGGGTCAGAACTGTGCACTTGAAAACGGATATGTACCGGTTATTGATATAAAATATCCTGACAGACTCAAGCCGTATAAAGCTCTTGGAACAGGTAAGGAAAGACCGGCTGACTATAAACCGTCCGAAATGGTATCAACGAGTACATATCGCAAGGATTATGACGGAATAAGCTACACCATAGATTTTTTAAAGGACAAGGATTTTGAAAAAACAATAAACGCTGATCTGGAAGCTGTTCTTAAGGATTTTGATAAAGGAGCATATATCGAGAGAGAGGCTATGAACGGATATATGTCAATAAAAATCAGACAGTCCGGAATGTACGGCGCATATGACAAGGCGGCAGTGCTTAATTACGACCTTATAAACAGCAGAAGAATAGAGAAGTTTTCAGATCTTTTCTATAAGGGCATGGATTTTGTGCCGCTTGTAAATGACGCAGCAGCATCGTTTATCAACGGAGAACTTGGCAGCTGTATCAAGTCGGATTTTATAGGTATTACAGGTACTGTTGACATGTTTTCTATATATGAACTCACGCTTGGCGATAACAATCAGTATCTTTCCGAAAATCATTTTATAGATTACGGTGCATATCAGGGTTCGCAAAACGCATCATACTATCTGACTGACTATATGGTTACAGGTGAATACTTTGATCTTAACAAAGTTTTTGACAATACCAGGACACATGTCTCAGACGTGTATTACAGGGATGAATGGAATGTTGTCATAGAGAAGGATAATGATGGTGAGATACGTCAGAGAGTTGAAGGCTCAGTGTTCCATACTCCTGAAGAAGTCGAAAAGCGCCAGAAAGTATATGAGATAATTTTCGGCAAACTTAAAGAGATACGTGCTGACGGAGGCTATGAAAAATCCAGGATATTGATCTCTGAACCTTACAAAACAGATCAGTATGATTCACTCAACGTCATCTATGGTGATGTAGGCAAGGTAGACGGTCCTCATGCGTATATGTTCGCTCCTGATACAGGCGAACAGCTGTATTTTTCAGATATCTTCGGAAGTGAATTTTCATATCTGGACAAAAATGTATATTTTATCAGTGATATAGATACCAGGAACAATACTGTCGTTGCGCATGTTTATGACGGATCAGGAGAAAAAGTTATTGAGCTTGATCCTGATCATGTGAATATGAAGTATATCAATATCGGCATGCAAAAAGCAAAACCGCAAAAGCTTGATACAGAGCTTAAGGGAGAAATTTGCTGGATAGGTGATTCTTTTTATGGATATTCATCATCGTATATTGTTGACTATGGTCCAAAAGAATACCAGTGGTTTATAGAGGGTGACTGGCATATTACTGCAAAGAATAAAATTATATCTCATGGTGATTTGTGGTATGAATGCTGGGATTCAGATGACGGTGACTATTATGGCTGGATACCGGATCATCGTATTGATTTTTATACAAAGACAAGTCCGTTTGACGTTATAAACAATACATATATGCACACGTCAGGTGTCGGCGGATGGGCAACGTTTTTAAGGCTCAATTATGACGGTTCGTTTTACGGAGAATACAACGACTACAATCCCGGAGGAAAAGATGAGGAAACCGGAGAGACTATCTGGAATCTGGATTATTACGGCTTTGAAGGAAGCTTCGATAATATTCAGAAAATAAATGATCTTACCTATAGCGGAGTTATCGGAAAGTTTGAAACAAGCAGCGATATGGCACCGTATCATCTGGGAGACCGTCTTTTTATAATTGATTTCGAAGATATGATGGCAGAGGGTGATGAGATCCTGATCTATATGAAGGGCACACGTGTAGCTGATATGGATGAAAAATGCCGTGCATCTGTCGGTATGCCAAAGGCATGGGGAATGAACGGAGCTCCTGAATTTCTTGAGGAAAATGTAATATACAACGTTACAAGGGGAATAGCATTCTTTGATAAGGATGGCAAAGTAGAATTCTGGAAACATTAAGCTATAATGACGGCCATGCTGTACTATGTCTGTACAGTATGGCTGTTCGTTTTGTTATAGTGAAAGTCAGAAAAAAATTTGTGTTTGTATCTTTTGTGAAAATATAGTATAATAGATTAGACAAGGACCGTCCGCAGGAAGCTATGCGGCGTAAGAAAGGATACATAAAAAAATGATAGTTATCATAGCCGAAAAACCGAGTCTTGCAAGAAATATTTCATCAGCGATAGGAAGTATGTCAAAGCGTGACGGATTTTTTGAAGGGAACGGATATATCGTGACATGGGCGTTCGGTCATCTTTTTACGCTTGCAGATATTGAAAGCTATAACCCCCTTCCTGAAGGTGAAAAATACTGGACGATGAAAAACCTTCCCTGCTTTCCTGCAGAGTACAGGTTTGAACTTAAAAAAGATAAAAACAAAAAAACCGACGAGGGTGTAAAGAAACAGTTTGAAACCATAAAGGCGCTTTGCTGCCGTGAGGATACTGACACCATAGTAAACGCAGGGGACTCTGACAGAGAAGGCGAAATAATAGTCCGTCTGTGCATAGGAAAGGCGCTTCAGAAAAACAGCTCCGTAAAGCAGATAAAAAGACTCTGGCTTCCTGATCAGACTCCGGAAACCATTACAAAAGCGCTTGCTTCTATGAAGGATGACAGCGAGTACGACCGTCTTGCAGACGAGGGCTTTGCACGAATGTATATCGACTGGCTCTACGGAGTAAATCTCACACGATATGCCACTTTAAGAAGCGGAACTCTGCTCAGAGTAGGAAGAGTAATCGTTCCTATCGTAAAGGCAATATACGAACGTGATATGGCGATAAAAAACTTTATCCCTGAAAAATACTACACAATAATAAGCAAGGCTCAGACTAACGGAAGTCCTGTTGTTCTTCAGAGCAAGACAAAGTTTCCGCATGACAAGCTCAGCGAGGCACAGTCTCTTGCAGACCGGTACAACGCGGCCGAAGCAGTTGTTACGCAGGTAAAAAGAAAAAAGGATAAGCTCTATCCGGGCAAGCTCTATTCACTTACAAAGCTCCAGAATGTACTCGGAAAAAAATACAAGATGTCTATGAACGAGTCGCTGTCGATACTGCAGAAGCTTTATGAAGAGGGCTATGTAACATATCCGAGAACAAACTCCGAATACCTTGCAACTGCTGAGAAGGACAAAATAAAAAAGATAATTTCAAACGTAGCGGCACTCGGATATCCTGTAGTATTCAAGGATAACAAAACTATTTTTGATGACAGCAAGATAGAGTCGCACTCTGCGCTTACACCTACGTACAAGATACCGGATAAAAACAAGCTTTCTGCGGACGAAGTAAAGGTCTACTCCACAATAATGAGACGTTTTGCAGCAGTTTTCTGTTCACAGCCGTGTATTGCAGACAAAACCGAAATAAAAATAGACGTCGGAGGAATGGAGGAGTTTGTCCTGAAGGGAACAGTTATAGTTGAACCGGGATGGACAAAGTATGATGACTGTACACTCAAGGATAAGGTTCTGCCTGATCTGAAAAAAGGTGATAAGGTCAATACTGATTTCAGACCTCTTGAAAAGGAAACCTCTCCGCCTAAGCACTATACAATAGAAACGCTCAATAACTATTTGAAAAATCCCTTCAGAGAAGAAAAAGCCGCGGCAGCACAGAATACTGACGTCGAGCCGGGCGGACTCGGTACGAACGACGATGAAGAATACAGAGCTGTTTTTGAGGGGCTGGAGCTTGGTACAGAGGCGACAAGGACAGGTATCATTGACAATGCGCGCAAAAGCAATTATATAATGCTTAAAAAAGACGTATACACTATACTTCCGGATGGAATATTTATGGTTGAGGCGCTGACCCGTATGCATATAGGTATGGATAAGTATAAGACGGCAGAGCTTGGCCGTTCGCTCAAAAAAGTCTACAGGGGAGAGATACGGGTAGAGGACAGTACGACGCTTGTACGTCAGGAGATAGAAGAGATCTTTTCAGGCAGACGAATGGCAGATGAGGATTCTGATGATGGCTTTGTAGGAGATGTAGTCGGAAAATGCCCTCTCTGCGGAGGCGAGATAAGACGGATAAAGTTCGGGTACGGATGTGCCGGATATAAGGAGGGGTGTCGTTTCACAATAAACGGCACTATATGCAAGCGTGTGATCTCATCATCAAACATAAGACTGCTTCTTTCAGAAGGAAAAACACCGGTTATAAAAGGCTTTACTTCAAAAAACGGCAAACCGTTTGATGCATCACTTAAGCTCGATAATGGTAAGATAGTTTTTGATTTTGGATAAGGAAACACTGATTAAATCACGTCTTCGACTTGACGCACATTCTGCTTGCATATTTTCCGCCATCCGGCACAAAAACTCCTTGACATACGACAGTATGCCTGCGTCGTTTTTATACAGTCTGACGAAAAATCTGACTGCGCATCATGTACGCCAGACTTAATCAGTGCTTCCATAAAAAAATTGCCGGCAGCTTTTAAGCTGACCGGCAATTTTTTAAAATAATAGTGAACGAAAAAGTATTTTTTTCGTTCACTATTAAGAGTATTTTAAACTATCAGTAAAGTATTATTTTCTGTTCTTACGTAATGTAAGACATGCCATAGCAGCACAAATACCTGTTACAGCAACAGCAGCTATACCCTTATCAGATGTAGCAGGTGAAGATGATACAGATGAAACTGATGTAGATGATGTTGATGAAGAAGTAGCAGAAGTAGTAGTAGTTGTTGTTGTTGATTCCGGATAATAAATATCCTCTATTTTAACTGTTATTGTTGTTGATTTAGAAGTTGTAGTATCAGCTATTGTTGTAACTGCAGGTGTTGTTATAGCAGTAACAGTTGTAACGTCAGGCTTGATAACAGTTACGCCTTCCTTGATAACAGGAGGAAGAGCAGCGTATTCTTCATCTGAAAGTGTACCGAAGATTTCTCCGAGGATTGTCTTGGAATCAGTTTCTGTCATATCACTGAGAACGAGAGAAGCGATCTTTAACTGACCGGCCTTTGTAGGATTAACATCCTTGTTGTTAACATTAAGATATGAATCTGTTTTTCCGGCAAACTCTTCAGCAACAGGAACGAGAGTGATGTCGTCTATAAGCTGAAGCTTTGTATTGAATGTATTGAGTACAGAACCTGCAAGGCTGCTTATTGTAGCTGCCATGTCGTCCTTGGAAGCAAAACTCTCAAAAGGATTGTAGAGAGTGAGAACATAAACTTCAGCATCAGGGTTGATTTCCTTGATAGCTTCAACTGAAGCAGAAACGTTCTCATATGCAGGCTCAGTTACTTCTGTTATTTTAGAAAGCTTTGCAGCAGCGTTTTCACGGTCAGCGTTGATTCTGTCCTTGATCACCTGAAGCTTTTCTTCTGTCATGTTTTCAAGAGTATCACCTTCATCAAGGTAATCCTTGATAACGCTCTTGATTGCATTGAGGTAGTCGTGTCCGCCGGCTGAAATAACGATAGAATCATAGTCAGCAACTGCCTTGCTGATATCTGTATTATCTGCTGTCACAGAATCACGTAATGAGCTTGTAGTAACACCGTTCTTAGCCATGTTCTTGATATCGTCAGAAGAAAGATAAGAAGCCATGATGTCAGAAAACTTGATTGTTGCACCGTCGTTGCCTGAAGCAATGCTGTCACCTAAAACAAGTACAGAATCGTTTTCTGCTGCAAAAGCAGCTTCTGCAGAAAAACTTGAGAAAACTAATGATGCGCTCATAAGTGCCGCTGCGCTTGCGGATAATAATTTTTTAAAGTTCATTAAATTATTTGCTCCTCTTAAAAAATATATGATTATATATTGTTATAACGGAATGCTTTATCCGTTTTAACCGTATAGCATATCCTGTTTTTTTACAGGAAAATAACAAGGGACCAGCTAAGCTCGTCCCCTGTTGTGATAGAATAGTTTGTCAAATTAGCCTAATTCAGCAAAGTATTTGATTGTTCTAACCATCTGGCTTGTGTATGAGTTCTCGTTGTCATACCATGAAACAACCTGAACTTCATAAAGATCATCAGAGATCTTTGAAACCATTGTCTGTGTAGAATCGAAGAGTGAACCGTATCTCATACCGATAACGTCTGAAGAAACGATTTCGTCCTCGTTGTAACCGAATGAATCAGAAGCAGCAGCCTTCATAGCAGCGTTGATTCCGTCAACAGTAACGTTTGAACCCTTAACAACAGCTGTGAGGATTGTTGTTGAACCTGTAGCTACAGGAACTCTCTGAGCAGAACCGATGAGCTTGCCGTTGAGTTCAGGAATTACAAGACCGATAGCCTTAGCAGCACCTGTTGAGTTAGGAACGATGTTAGCAGCACCTGCTCTTGCTCTTCTGAGGTCGCCCTTTCTGTGTGGTCCGTCGAGGATCATCTGGTCGCCTGTGTAAGCGTGGATTGTGCTCATGATACCGCTCTGGATAGGAGCATACTTGTTGAGAGCATCAGCCATAGGAGCGAGGCAGTTTGTTGTGCATGAAGCAGCTGAGATTATTGTATCTTCCTTTGTAAGAGTTTTTTCGTTTACGCTGTAAACAATAGTCTTGAGGTCATTGCCTGCAGGAGCAGAGATAACAACCTTTTTAGCACCGGCATCGATGTGAGCCTGTGACTTTTCCTTTGAGCAGTAGAAGCCTGTGCATTCGAGAACAACGTCAACACCGATTTCGCCCCAAGGAAGCTCAGCAGCATTAGCCTTAGCGTAGATTGTGAGTGTCTTACCATCAACAGTAAGTGTACCAGCTTCGTCATCAGCTGTTACTGTGTGCTTGCCTTCACCGATCTTACCGCAGTAACCGCCCTGAGCAGTATCGTACTTGAGAAGGTGAGCGAGCATAGAAGGCTTTGTAAGGTCGTTGATAGCAACTACCTCATATCCTTCTGCGTCAAACATCTGTCTGAAAGCAAGACGTCCGATACGTCCAAAACCATTGATTGCAACTTTAACTGACATAGTTAAAATACCTCCATAAATAATTGTTATAAAAAAGTGTATGTTTATATTTTATACTAAAAACCGAATAATTTCAAGGGGTTTTAAAAAAAAGTTAATGATAAGCAGATAAAATTTTCACTGAAAAAATCTGAAAAAACAGTGTATTTTTTTATTTTTGTTATATTCATCGGTTTTATAGTAAGGGCTGAAAATTTTTTTATATATAGTAAACGACAGACTTTTTTTGTTATTATAGCGATGAGCAGAAATATAGTAAAAGACAAATATACAGAAAAATAAAAACGGACCGTTTTAAACAGAAAAACGATCCGTTGCTTGCTCTGTATATGAACAAAAAAATATTTTTTCGTTCACTATATTTTATTCAGGTATAAGCTCGTTGTTGACAGACAGTGTTCCGCCTGATGAAAGAGAGTTTATAGCTGAACCCTTTTCCAGGGAAATAAACTCAAACGCAGATGCGTCATATGAGATAACAAACGAAAATACGCCTATGTCGCCCTGTCTGTTGTTTGAAAGCTGTACAGGAAGGGTTACGGTATCTCCTGATGCACCTGAAGTGTTTATAAGGTTTGTGAACATATATGTACCGCTGTATGTTTCTTCGCTCTGAGCTGAGGACGCGCCGACGGAGATTATTCCGTTTCCGAATTCGGTGCGGCGTTTTGTGACGCTTTCATAGGTTACGTATGCGTTTGAGGCATTGCCGGAGGATTCTTCTCTTGAATCTATCGATACTGTGTAGTCTCCCGGCTGTATACCGTCTTTTATTTTCAGAGAAAGCAGGAGCAGCTCGCCGTCAGAATCAAGCGTATATGAAGCTCCGTCGCAAAGCCAGTTTATTTTCACTATGCCTTTCATTTTCTGTGGTTCTTCGGTAGTGGTTTCCGGTGCCGTTGATACCGGAAGCTCCGTCGTCGGTGCTTGAGTTGTTTTGAGAGTTGTCATAGCCTGTGAGCTTTGGGATGAAACTGCCTCGGTTTTGGCTGAAGTTGTTTTCAAAGCTGCGGTTTCAGATATACTGCTGCCTGAGGTAGTCTGTGAGTCAGTTTTATCTGTAGAAACCTCCGATGCGGAAACATCCGTTGATGTCATAGCAGTTCCGGACGTGTTTTCCGGAATTGATGTTTCTGCTTCTTCTGTGCTTATCAGTGTTTTTTCAGTCACAGCGTTCTTTTCTTTCTGAGAATCATCGGACTTAGCCGTGCATGATGACATAACTGCTGAGAAAACAGCAGCTGTAAGGATATATGCGATTGTTTTTTTCATACTTCTGTTTGCCTTTCTTTTGGTTCATGTTTACTATCGGCCGCTATGCACGAAGCTAACGTATAGTGACGAAAAAATATTTTTTTCGTTCACTTATAGTCAGCGTATGTGCAGGGCGATCTGAATAAAATTTTTATAGTGAACGTCAGATTTGTTCTGACGTTCACTATAAGATGCTATCAGTTGGAGATAAAGTCTCCTCCTGAAGTGAGTTCTGTAGCTTCGATTTTTTCTATAGTCATTACTGAGCTGTCGTAGTGCATGAAAACAGTAAATCCTGCTATTTCATTGTTTGTGCTTTTGAGGTTATGTATGTTTCCGTAAAGTGTAACAGTGTCTCCCGGATTTGCGGATGCATTTGTCATGGAAAACAGAATACCTGAAGCGTCAGTTTTGTCAGGCTGTGCAGTGCCGCCTACAGATATTATAGCAGGATCAAACTCAACTTTTAAATCAGCTTTATCATTGCAGAAGTTTGAGCAGCGATCTATTCCGGTTTCAGAGACAAGACCTATTTCGTAGTTTCCGGGTTTTGCATCGCTGTTGATTTTTACAGTGACCTTTACAAGAGCACCGTCTTCCTTAAGAGTGAGAAATTTTTTATCCTTGGTATTCGCGATCCAGAGCCCTGCACGTACCTTGTCAAAGTTCGAAGCAGAAGTGTTGTTATTATCATTCTGTGAACTGCTGTCGGATGTGCTGCTCTGGTTTTTCTGTGGCTTCTGAGTAAGGGAAGGCTGCTTTGTTACAGTAACTACCTGTGTAACAGGTTCATTTTTTTCATCTGTGACAACAGCTCCGTCGTTCCCGGTAACTTCAACTACCATTGTTTCCGGTTTTTCAGTGATATCGTTTTTGTTATCTGCAGAGCCGGCGTTATCGCTGCTTATATCGTTGTTATTGCTGCCGGCGATATCGTCATTGTTGTTACTGTCGCTACTGCCGTTATTATCGGTACTGTTATCTGCGGATGTTGTTTCCGCAGTACTGTCAGTGATTTCAGACTTGATAGGTTTTTTGTCACCGCTGCACGATGTCAGGAGCATAGCGGCAAAGCAAAAAGCAAAAAGCCCTGCTTTAAAATTTTTTCTGCGCATGTTTTTATCTTACCCTTCTGATTATTTTACGATTACACTGCCGTTTACATAAGTATTCTTAAGTGGTACAATTATTGTTTTACCGTCTACGGTTTCTGTTGTGTTGCACTGTGCTCTGCCTGCATCCTGTACGGTATCAAAAGCAAGATCATATTCGCCTGCCGGTGTGCCTTCCTTTACCTTGAGGGTGATAGTTGCATATGTAACATCTCCTGTAAGCTGTTTACAGTTCATGTCAAAGTACATCATTATGAGTGTTTTGAGATCCTTTGAACCTTCCTTTGTGTGTTCAGTGAACTCCAGGTAGTTGTAGACATCTGAATCTTCGTAGTTGCTGCTATCAGGATCTCCGCTCTTGAATGAAACAAGATCAAAATACTTTTCGTTTATATCAAGCCATGCAATAAGTCCATGGAAGCCCGGGTTGTCTGAAACTTCGATCTTGAATGTAAATTCTTCTCCTGCCTTTGCTTCGATTCCCTTAGGAATAGTTAAAGTAGGACCTTTTTTTACTTCAGGGGATACGTTGCCGGATGGTTTGTTTGTTGAAGGCGGATCAGTTGCAACTATTCTGTCTGCAGCTGTTGTTACTGCTTCAGTTACAGGCTTTGCATTGCTTCCCTTGGAATCTGTGATAACAGCTCCCTTATCGTCAACGATAACAAGCTCTGTCACAGCTGCACCGCCGTCTTTTGTTACAGGCTTGCTCTGGGCGTCTGTTACTTCTACAACAGATATCTTGCTTCCTTCAGCGTCCTTTTCAGGTACAGGTGCTTCTGTGCTTGCAGTGTTAGTGGTTTCGTTGTTGTCCTTACTGTTGTCCTTACTGCTGTCATCTTTGCTGCTTTCGTCTGGTGCGTCGGTTTCTTCTGTAGTGTTTGTAACTACAACTGTACTGTTGCCGGAATCCGGTTTTGTTGATTCACATGAAGCAACTGAAACAGCAAAAAGGCAGATAAGTGAGATAATTGTTAATCTTGATCTGAGTTCTTTCATAATGTAAAAATCCTTTCTTGTTTATAAAAAAAGTAATTGTAACTGTTCAGTGATTAAGTTTTCAATAACGTATAGTGAACTAAAAAATATTTTTTCGTTCACTATTAGCCGATATGCACGAAGCTTTCGTAATCAGCGTATGTGCAAGGCAATAATATAGGATTATTATAGTGAAAGTCAAATTTTGACGTTCGCTATAATTATAACATAACATTTTTTAAAGTCAAGAGATATATATTTTTTTCATAATATTTTCAGAAAATATCCAATAAATTCCCATATAGTTTTTTTGCGGCAGATTAGTCAGAAAGTGCGTTTATATCGGGAAAAATCTTCAGCGTTCGTTTTAAAATACCATTCATATACGCCATAGCAGTGCCATAGTTTGTAAAGGGGACAGAACAACCGTCAGCTTTTTTTAAGCGGGAAAGTATTTCACGGTCATTGAGCATACATGCTCCGCAGTGAATAACGAGTCTGATATCTGAAATATTTTCCGGGAAGCCTCCGCCTGATGAAAATCTGTAAACAGGTTTTTTACCCGTGTATTTTTCTATGAGTGCCGGAAGCTTTACTGTGCCGATATCTCCGCATTGTCTGTGATGAGTGCAGCCCTCGGATATCAGTATAGTGTCGTTGTCTTCAAGCGAATCGAGAGTGCTGAGTGCCCTTACTGCATGGGAAAGTATTCCCTTATATCTGGCAAGCAGTACCGAGAATGATGTAAGAGGTATATCCTCCGGAACTGTTTCTGAAACTGTTTTGAAGACCTGACTGTCAGTTATGACAAGAGAGGGCTTGTGTGAAAGTGAACTGAGAGTTTTTTTCAGTGTCTGAGGCTGGGTAGATATAGCGATGGCGTTTGTGTCAAGTATCTCCCGTATAGCCATCTGCTGAGGTAAAATGATCCGTCCCTTTGGTGCCGATGCGTCCACAGGCATTACAAGTACTATCGTATCACCCGGGGAGATGATGTCTGAGAGCAGCTTCTTTTCCTTTTTTTCTCCTGCTGCGAGATCTGATATCCTGACTTTGAGTGTGTCAATATTGATATTCTTTTTGGCACTTATATATATTTCGTTTTCAGAAGAAGCAGGGATTCTGTCAAGAAGCTCTGCCTTGTTGAATACTGTTATAAAGGGGATACTCCTGTCAGAAAAAAGCTTTTTTAGTTTTTTGTCATCATCTGAGATATCCTCTGTACAGTCGATGACGAGTACGGCTATATCTGTTTTTTCAAGTATCTGCTTTGCTTTTTCGACACGTAGCTCACCGAGCGTTCCTTTGTCATCAAAGCCGGGTGTGTCTATAATCAGGACAGGTCCTGCCGGAAGAAGCTCCATGGCTTTTGTAACCGGATCGGTAGTTGTGCCTTTTGTTTCAGAAACAACAGAAACCTTCTGACCTGTTATTGCGTTTACAATACTTGATTTTCCTGCGTTTCTTTTACCGAAAAATGAAATATGGATTCTTTCGGATGAAGGTGTATTTTCAAGTCCCACTATTTAAATTTCTCCTTAAAATCTGAAATCACGTTCGCCTGCGGATATTTTTCTGAGGTTTTCTTCAGTCAGAAGGCGTGCTTTTTCGTTCGGAATGTTTCCGAGTTCTTTTTTTATCAGCTCCTGTCCGATAAATTTTGTTTCCTCACTTGCGTAGTCACAGAGGTATTCGTTCAGTGTCATGAGTGCGTTAGGATGACAGCAGTTCTGGATCTGCTGTTTTTTGCAAAGCTCCATAAATCTGTCACCTGTGCGGCCTTCCCGATAACAAGCAGTGCAGAAGCTTGGAATATATCCGAGCTTCATGAGGCTGTTTACGACCTCGTCAAGTGTCCTTTTGTCGCTTACATCAAACTGTTCGGAGTTTTCTCCTTCAGGTTCCGGCTCGCAGTAACCGCCTACGCTTGTTTTAGAGCCGCCGCTTATCTGTGATATGCCGGCTTTGAGGATACGTTCACGGCATTCTGCGGATTCTCTTGTAGAAACGATCATTCCTGTATAGGGGACAGCTATACGTATGCATGCGATTATTTTTTCGAAAACATCATCGTCTATTCCGTTATCAAACACTGAAGGATCTATATCATCGGCTTTTTTGATTCGCGGAACGCTTATTGTATGCGGTCCTACTCCGTATACTGCCTCAAGGTGCTCGGCATGCATGAGTAAAGCAGCAAACTCATACTTGTAAAGCTCAAGACCGAACAGTACGCCGAGCCCTACGTCGTCTATACCGCCCTGCATAGCCCTGTCCATAGCCTCTGTATGATAGGCGTAGTCATGCTTTGGCCCTGTAGGATGAAGCTTTTCATAGCTTTTTTTGTGGTATGTTTCCTGAAAAAGAATATACGTGCCTATGCCTGCGTCTGCAAGCTTTCTGTAGTTTTCGACCGTGGTTGCAGCTATATTGACGTTGACACGACGTATCGAGCCGTTTTTATGTCTGATACTATAAATAGTATCGATAGCTTCAAGTATATACTCTATCGGATTGTTTACAGGATCTTCACCGGCTTCTATTGCAAGGCGTTTGTGTCCCATATCCTGAAGTGCGATAACCTCCCGTCTTATCTCATCGGTGGTGAGCTTCTTCCGTGTTATATGACGGTTTTTTATATGATAGGGGCAGTATACGCAGCTGTTTACACAGTAGTTCGAGAGATAAAGCGGTGCAAACATTACTATACGGCTTCCGTAAAAATCCTTTTTTATCTGACAGGCAAGCTCAAGGATTTCTTTGTTTTTTTCCTTGTCCTCACACAAAAGAAGTACGGAGGCCTCGCGGTGATCAAGACCTTTTCTCAGACGTGCTTTTTCAAGGATTCTGTCGATAAGCTCGGTGTTGTTTTTGTTTTTTTCTGCGTATCCAAGGGTTTTTAGTATCTCACTTTCACAGATAAATTCTTCAGCTCTCGTGGATTCTGGATTATACATAGTTTACAGGGACGACCTTTCATGTTGTTATAGTGAACGTCAAAAAATATTTTTACATTCACTATAATAGTTTTATTTTTATTGACTTGTACATACGCTAACTACGTTAGCTTCGTTTAACAATTTAATTATACTACGAAAAATTTTTTAAATCAATATTTATGATTTTCTATTGTTACTTTTCGTTTGTTGTGATATAATGAAGTTTGTGAAAAAAATTTTTGGGAGGAACTTTTTAAGTGTTCAGGATAGATATTGCGCTTAAGAGCGTGCTTGATCTTACACCGGAGATCCTGCAGGAAAACAACATAAAAGGACTGCTTATGGATCTCGATAACACTCTTACTACTCATGACAATCCGCGTCCTGCAGATGGTGTTGTAGAGTGGATAGATCTTATGAAGCGAAACGGTATAAAAATGATAATCGTTTCAAACAACCATGCCGAACGTGTCAGGCCTTTTGCGGAGCTTCTGGGACTTGATTTTGTTCCGGAGGGAAAAAAACCGCTTGCTAACGGGTTTAACAGAGCACAGAAGCTTATGGATATTCCTTTTGAAAATCTTGCAGTTGTCGGAGACCAGATATACACAGATGTTCTCGGTGCAAACCTGAAAAGAGTAAAGTGTATTTTCGTGTTCCCGATAGAGCATGAAAAAAAAGGCTTTCTTGCTTTCAAAAGAAAGATAGAGGGTCCTTTCCTTCCCAAAAAACTATACAGTGAAAAAAGGCGGTAATTTTTTATGAATATACTTGTGATTCATGGTCCGAATCTTAATCTTCTTGGTCAGAGAGAACCCGGAATTTACGGAGAAGAAACATTCGAAAAGCTTAACAGCGATATTATGGAAAAGGCAGCTTCTCTCGGAGTCGGATGTGAAATATATCAGTCAAACCATGAGGGCGGTATAATCGACAAGCTTCATGAAGCTATCGGAAAATTTGACGGAGTTCTGATAAATGCGGGTGCATATACTCATTACAGCTACGCTATCATGGATGCAATATCAGCAATAAAGATTCCGTGTATAGAAGTACATATAAGCAATGTTGATTCGAGAGAGGAATTCAGAAAAATTTCACTTATCGGTCCTGTATGCAGAGCTACCGTATCAGGCTTTGGCAGAAACAGCTATCTGCTCGCTATGGACGGTCTTGTCGGCCTTTTAAAATGAGGTAAGACCTATGAAAAACATCGGAAGGCTTATGGAATGCATTAACGACGAAAAAACCTGTGCGCTGGTTACCGACGACATAAACAGGAGGTTTTTTACCGGGTTCAGATCAAGTGCAGGTACTCTTTTATGCTTCAGAGAAAAAGCGTATCTGATAATAGATTTCAGATACTTTGAGAAGGCGTCAGAGGTTGTTGACGGAGCGGAGGTTATCCTCGAAGGCTCTTTGACTCAGCAGATGAAAGAGCTTTTTATAAAGCATGGTGTTACCCGTATTCTGACAGAATCCGAAACCATGACAGTAAGCAGACTTCACAGTCTGGAAAAGGAGCTTTGTGATTTTTGTGTGGATTCCTCAGATGAGCTCAGCTGCATAATAAACAAGCTGCGTATCACCAAGTCGCCTGCAGAAATAAAAAAAATATCCGATGCCCAGCGTATTGCAGAGAGCGCTTTTGAATATGTTCTGGATAATATAAAGCGCGGAATGACAGAGAGAGAAGTGGCACTTATTCTTGATGACAGGATGCGAAGGCTCGGAGCGGAGGATATTTCCTTTGACACCATAGTGCTCAACGGAAAAAACACATCGCTTCCGCACGGAGTTCCGGGAAGCCGGAAGATAGAAGACGGTTTTGTTCTTATGGATTTTGGTGCGGTTGTGGACGGATATCACAGCGATATGACCAGGACCTTCTATATAGGTACTCCTTCGGATGAAGAAAAAAGAGCTTATGATACCGTGCTTGAAGCACAGCTGCTCGCACTTGACTCGGTACGTCCGGGAATCACGGCGTCGGAGCTTGACAGTATAGCGAGAAAATATATTTATGACAAGGGCTACGAAGGTGCTTTCGGGCATTCTCTCGGTCATGGCGTCGGTATGGAAATACACGAAAAGCCCTTTGTATCATCCAGAAGCACTGCAGTCCTTGAAGAGGGAATGATAATTACGATTGAACCGGGAATATATATTCCGGGAAAATTCGGTATACGTATAGAGGATATGGTGGCTATAACATATGATTTGTATACAAACCTTACCCTCAGTAAAAAAGAACTTATCGTTTTATAAAATAATTTTGGAATAGGTATTGCAAAAAAGACGATTATATAGTAAAATATAAAAGAGTAATTTACAATATTATTTTTGATATTTATATTTTTTTGGAGGTTTTATTTTTATGATTTCAGCTGGAGATTTCAGAAACGGCGTAACATTCGAAATGGACGGAAACGTAGTTCAGGTTATAGAGTTTCAGCACGTTAAGCCTGGTAAGGGTGCAGCATTTGTAAGAACAAAGTTCAAGAACGTTGTTACAGGTGCAGTTGTTGAAAGATCTTTTAACCCTACAGATAAGTATCCTACAGCTTTTGTAGAGAGAAAGGATATGCAGTATCTTTATTCTGAGGACAACCTCTACTACTTCATGGATATGGAAACATACGAACAGCTTCCTATCGACAAGGCTAAGCTCGGCGACAGCTTTGCTTTCGTAAAGGAAAACATGGAAGTAAAGGTTCTTTCATACAAGGGAAATGTTTTCGGTGTTGAGCCTCCGTTCTTCGTAGAGCTTGAGGTTACAGAGACAGATCCGGGCTTCAAGGGTGATACAGCTACAAACGCAACAAAGCCTGCTGTACTTGAAACAGGTGCAGAGATCAAGGTTCCGCTTTTCATCAACCAGGGTGATATGGTAAGAATCGATACAAGAACAGGCGAATACATGGAGCGTGCATAATCTTTAACGATTAGCATATATATCTGATTTTCATTTTAAAATAAAGGGAGGATTTTTTATGAAGCTGACAGAAAAAATGTCATATCTCAAGGGTTACATTGATGGTATTGATTTTGATACCACTTCAAAGGAAGGCAAGATTCTTGCAAATGTTGTAGACGTTATGCACGATATGGTTGCATACATCGAAGATCTTCAGGGTCAGGTTGATGAGCTTACAGAGCTTTGCGAGATACTTGACGAGGATCTCGGAAGTGTTGAAGACGACTTCTATGAAGATGACGACGACGATTTCGACGATGATCTTGACGATGATGACGATGATTTTGATTTGTCGGACTATGATGACGACTTCGACGATGATGAAGATCTGTACGAAGTAGTATGTCCTACTTGCGGAGATTCAATCCTCCTTGACAGCGGAATGCTCGATGAGGGCTCTATGGCTTGTCCTAACTGCGGTGAAGATCTTGAGTTTGACCTTGATGATCTTGTTATTGAGGATATTGAAGATATTCTTGAAGCAGAGGATATTGAGCAGGATATCTGATAAGGATTTTTTCCTTAAAAAATTCCCCCTTTATTTCAGAGGGGGAATTTGTGCTTTAAAAGTTTCTGATTTTTTTCGGTGAGGTGATATTATTTGCAGAACAGGCGTGTAAGTTATGTCAGAATTACAGGAGCAGTTATAATTCTGATTCTTATTATTTTCGCAGGGGATTATCTGGTAAGAAGTTCGGCGAAAAAAAATAACAGAAACGAAAATCTTACAGTCACCACAGAAGATCCGCCGCAGGAAACAACGTCAGTGACCGTGCCCGCTGTCGGCAGTTTCGCAGATGGTGACGGGATCGTGCGTCCCGAAATAGATGAACAAAAATACAAAAAGCTTCTGAAAAATGCCGGTGAACTCGGCGTCGGAGAGCTTGTTCTTGTAAATAAGGATTATTCGTACAAGTTCCAGGATATATCTTCTGTACTTGTAAAAATGGCATCTAAAATGGACACTAAGACATACAAGCTTTCATACAACACTCATGAGGTCCAGCAGGCAGTAATGGAGCCCTTTAACAATATGATGGCTGATTTTTTCAGTGCTTACAATACACGTGATCTTACTATAGTAACCTCTCATGTTCCATATGCCGATCAGAATGCGCAGTATGTTGTTCCTGCAGATCCGGAGCTTCTGTCAGGTGATCTGGAAATGGCACCGGGATATTCTGAACATCATTCGGGATATGCACTTGATTTCAAGCTTGTAAGTGATACCGGAAAAATATCTTCTTTTGACGGAACGGGAAGCTTTGCATGGATAAGTGAAAACAGCTATAAGTATGGCTTTGTCATACGATACCCCGAGGGAAAGGAGGCTGTTACCGGAGTAAAGGCAAATCCGGCTCACTTCAGATATGTCGGAGTGCCGCATTCCTACATAATGCACGAAAACGGATTTACCCTTGAAGAGTATCTAAACGATCTGAAAAAAAATGTATTCGGATATGAGCATCTGAACTACAGCCTGTACGGTTATGAGTATGAGATATACTATGTACCGGCAGAGGATAATGAAACAGAAGTTCCTGTGCCTATAGACGAGTCATACAACGTTTCCGGAAACAACTATGACGGATATGTTGTAACGATATGCAGAAAATCTTCTGAATCCGGCTCTGACGCCGAAGTAACCGGTACCGTTACTTCTTCGCCGGTGGTAAGTACCCCGGCAGTAAGTACAGCGTCGGCCGGTATGTAGATCAATAACAAAAAATTTTTCACCTTCACATAAGCTGTCAGTGGATAAAGAAGTATTCAAACTTCAAATCAAAGGTTGCGTAGTAACCCTACGCAGCCTTTTTCTTTTTGTCATACTCCCAACTGTCCGCAATAACCTCAGCTGTGGCAACATTAAATCTGAAATGGATTTCGATTTTCTGCTTTCTGTGTCCGCTGGACTTGTCGGGAGCGTGAACTACAATCTTTTCAATGAATTCGTGCATAATTTCGGGTGTAAGCTCTGTAATTTCAGTGCGATTACGGACAATTTTCAGGAACTGCTCAACATCGGTATGTTTCTGCTCGTTGGTTTCAATGAATTTAGTAAATTCATTGACAGCTTGTTTCAGCCTATCTTGTTCGTCCTCGTAGCCTTTGGACATCATTGAAAATCGCTCATTCGAAATCTTCCCATTTACATT